>NZ_JADBUN010000047.1:0-12504 GCF_020245625.1 Microcystis sp. M049S2
CGGTTAACAATTTGTAATATTCCTTGTTGACACCCTTACTGACAAAGAAAAAACTGAAATCAAGTCAGGATAAGGGTTGGAGTGCTTACTGCAAAAATTGTTAAGAAAGATCCCTATAAGGGATAGCTTATTAAGGGGGGTATCTGACAATTTTTAACAGCTACCCATATTTATAACAAAGCCATTTCTCCCACCACTTCCAAGCGGGTATAACTGCCGATTTTAAGGAATTTTTCCGAGAGAGATTCGGCCACATTGGGAGTAATCCAGCCTAACTGTTTAAGAATTTGCAAAGCGGCGGCATATTTAGCCCGTTTGGAACCATCTAAAGCTTTAATTGCTAATCCTAAACCCTCACCGACGCGCCCAATACATTGAATCCCTTCGGCCCCAGCTTTACTGACGATTTCCCCTTGGCTAACCTGCATTAATTCCGTATCAAAAGCCCCTTCTCCTGCTACCATGCGGGGATGATAGGTCATCGCCCGGACGATTCTTTCTAAGTCTAAACGGTTGCCAGAGGCTAACTGGGCGTAGAGATGGGCCATTTGCCCCAACTGCATTGAATAAGTGGGCGCACCGCAGTCATCGTGGGCGCTGATTAATTCATCTCCCGGCATCCCCAATAATTCGGCAATTTTGCTTAAAATTAGCTTCTGTATTTGACTAGAACGCCGCAGATAGCTATTTAACGGCCAGCCACGCTGTTGACACACCGCTAACATCCCGGCGTGTTTACCAGAACAATTGTACTGAAGGCGACTGGGTTTACCTTCCGGGAGAGGACATTGCAGGGCATTAGGATCGATATCGGCGCGCCAGAGAATATTAAAGACTTGACGGGCGTGTTCCACCGTGCCTTGATGAGAACTACAGATAATGGCTAGATCCTTATCGTTGAGATCGTAGCGTTCGAGGGTGCCGGTACTGATGACAGCCAGTGCTTGAAAAGGTTTTAGGGCGGAACGAATAAAGGCGCTAGTTTCGGCGCTGCCGGCGGTGGATAATACCCGGCCGCGGTCATCGCAAATAGCGGCCTCGACATTATGAACCGATTCAATAATACCTTCCCGGAGGAGATGAATTTCTAAGCGGTGGGTTGGTGAACGTTTTACCCTATTCATTCAGATTGGTGATTGGTTGCGGTTAGTGAGTGAAAAATAGCCAAAAAAGACCACTGATAGCGACAATTGCCCCTAAAATCAGGGCGGTTTTTTGTAAACGCTGGAGAATGGGCTGGATTTGATAGGAGACGATTAAACGATCGCGGGTTAAAATGGCGGCGGTTTTTGTCCAAATTTGGCCATCATACCAGCCCGACTCTTCATAAAATACTTTCTCCGATTGCAAGCGGTCATAGACGTAGATCCAGCCCAGATACAAGCGCAATAACACCAATCCTACCAAAATTGTCGAGCCAAAAATCCCCGCGCAGAAGAAGAGAAAAGGGGCTTTTTTAAGGGGAAAACTAGCGGCGGCAATCGGTCCGACAATTAACCATGTCCACAACCATAACCAGACAATTTTTTTTGTATAAGAGGCTACATCTAGCGTCGCCCAACGGAAAAACCAAGATTCTTTTAATTGTTCGTACTCGTTCACCGGTTGCTGTTCTTCCGGGACGGGACAGAAATCAAGGGAGGATTTCATGGATTCTACTCCTCCAAATGGTCGCTAGGTAGAGGAATCCGTTGAGCATGACCCCAAAATGCTTCTAAATTATAAAATTCTCGCTCTTTTGGTAAAAAGATATGGACAATGATAGCGCCATAATCCATCAGGATCCAGCTACCTTCGCTTTTTCCTTCCACTTGTCGGGGGGATTGTTGCCATTCTAGTTCCATAGCGGCTTCGATCGCATCCTCGATCGCTCGCACTTGGGTGGTAGAATAGCCGGTAATAATCAGAAAATAATCGGTTAAATAACAGATATCGGCGACTTTCAGGATGGCGATGTCCCCTGCTTTCTTGTCCTCGGCAGCGGTAACAATTGTCTCTAGAAAATTTTCGGTCTTGAGATTTTCGGCGACGGGGGTAATAATTCCAGTGGGATTGGTCATTCAGGTTGTGGTTATCCTTTGGCTGAGGTGGTTGTAAGCGAGTCTTGAGATTATGTTAATCAATGGTTTTAGTTTCTGTTGGTTGTTCTTTAACAATTTGTAACGCCCAGTTGCGCGTTAGCACGGTGCGGGGATGAATGGGACAATGGCTACTTAAAAGATATTTTAGGGAATAATCACAGGTTTGTTGAAGGCTTTTATGGAGATTTTGATAGCTGAGTTGTCGTAGGGCGTTTAATTCGGGTGTATCGCCGCGATTGGGTTCCAAGGCATCGGCAATAAAGACTATACAGCTAAGATCGCTCATATTGGGTTTACCGAGGGTATGATTGCGAATCGCTTCGAGAATTTCCTCATCGATAACGTTAAATTCTTTTTGGGCGACAATTGCACTCACATCAGCGTGGAGTAAGTGGGGATGGGATGCACAGATATTATCCACGTCTATTCCCGCCGATTCCGCCATTTTTAGCAGTTTTTTGGGCTTGAAAAATTTAGCCAGATCGTGTAATAATCCAGCTTGCCCTGCTTGGACGGAATCGAGATCGTGATGACGAGCTAAATCAATACACATGGTCTCCACACCAAGAATATGGCGCAGACGGTGTTCGTTGACGTTTTCTTTTAACCAGTCGATAACTTGCTGTCGCATCTTTTTTTTGCCCTTGCGGAACCCCAAAACGATTGTAACAATTACTATACAATTTTGCCTATCGCTCCCGGGTTCGATCTTTACCAATCATCCTCGCGACTAGCTTCTAAAACTTCTTCTTGCTGCCAATCATCCTGAAAAGGTTGTACCACTTTACCGATCGCATCGGCCACAAAAGACTTAATAAATTCTTCCTTGCGACTAAGTTGAAATTGTCTTTGTACCACTTCCGTCATACCACCATCACCCCAGTCTTGATCCTGACGGAAATATTCAATAAAACTTTTGCCAGCAATGCGGGTTAAATAGGCGGCGCTGACCCCTTGAATTGCCTTACCGACTATATAGGTAGTAAAATTTAACTGTAGGATTCTGGCTAATAATTCTACTGCTCCTTTCACTACTCCCAAACTAACTAGAGTTTTACCCAAAGATAGAGCCAATTCCTTGCCTCGATCGCTGTTAATTTCACAGCCATAAACTTGACCAATTTCCCTGACCATTTGAGCATTAACCGCCGCCGTTGCTAACATATCGAACACTGGTAAGGGAGTCACCGCAATCACTCCCGCACCGATCCACTGATAGCGATCAATAATTTTATCAGCTTGGCGACGACGTTGGCGATCAATAATTTTCCTAGCTTCTTCTCCTAATCTTTGGGATTGTAAGAGGATATTATCTGCCACTAAATCCTCCCCTTCGGCCCGTAAAACTGAAGCCAAACGTTTAATTAAAGCTAAAATATCTGGTTCCGGTGTGATGATTTGTCCACCGGTTAACTGTACTGGTTGGGGATTAGCGGCGACGGCAATAATATCGGCTGAAAGGACAACTCCTTTAAGACGTTCTCGTAATTGTTTTAAAATAATGTCTCGATCTTCATCGCTATAGAGATCGATTTTATTAAAGACTAAGAGAGAACGTTTACCAATATCAATTAAACCCAATAAAGGGCCGTATTCCGATTGTCGAATATCGTTATCGATGACAAATAAAAGTAAATCTGCTTCCGTGGCTAATTGTCGCGCTAACTGTTCCCTTTGACCTCCGGCCGCGCCAATTTCGAGAATGCCGGGGGTATCGGTAATTTGAATTTCCCGATTCACACCTTTCATTTTTAAACTATAGGTTTCCCCTTTTTCCGTGGTTCCCATGGTTGCCTCCACATTGCCCACCATTTGACCGATGAGGGCGTTAATTAGGGAGGTTTTTCCCGCCGATCCTGTGCCGAAAACGATGATTTTAACTTCTTTTCTGGCTAAACTTCGCTCAATTTCTTGGGAACGATTAATAAAAACCTGTTGAGTTACTTTATCTTGAATTTGCTCCACTTGTTGCCGGATAGCTTTTAAGGTTTCCCCGGCGGCCTCGGTTTTTTCTACTGGTAATTTTAGGGGTGGACGGGAGGAAGAACGCAATCCGCGGCGACTTTTTTGCTGCTGGGGCAGCAGATAAAAGTAGTACAGAAGAACGTAGATCAGCAAGCCCAGCAGTCCGATAATCAGCAAAAGCAGAATATTAGCTAAGATAGGAGCGGTAAAGGCGATCTGGATGTAAAGACGATAGATAGAGTTGACTAACCACAACATTAATCCGAAAATAAAGCTCAGACCAATGATTAAAGTGGCAAGACGGGGTAATTTCATCAGCTTTAACGGTAGGGGGTTCCTTAATCTTGATCTTAGTTCTTTGCCGGCCGATTGTCGGGAACTAGAATAGACTATTATCTATAGTCATAATTGTTTTTATTTACCTCGTTGCAGGGATCTCCCTTGCAACGCATTTCCAGAGGTTCTACCTCTTGTATAACCCATCAGGAAACGGAGGGAGACCTTCCCTTGTCTCATTCCTTCTCCCATCTCCCCATTTCATAATTCATAATTCATAATTCATAATTCCCTCTCCCTTCGGGCCAGAAAAGGGGTAAGATAATAAGTTTAGTGATAAGATGACGGAATTGTAAGCGGGGACTTGATATGGCAGAAACCCTATTATTTAATGCTTTGCGACAGGCGATCGATGAGGAAATGGGCCGCGACCAGACAGTATTTGTTTTGGGTGAAGATGTGGGTCATTACGGTGGTTCCTACAAAGTTACCAAAGATCTCTACAAAAAATATGGCGATTTAAGGGTTTTAGATACTCCCATCGCTGAAAATAGTTTTACGGGCATGGCAGTGGGGGCAGCCATGACGGGATTGCGTCCGATTATTGAAGGCATGAATATGGGTTTTCTTCTGCTTGCCTTTAACCAAATTGCCAACAATGCTGGGATGTTACGTTATACTTCCGGCGGTAATTTTAAAATCCCCATGGTTATCCGCGGTCCGGGGGGTGTGGGGAGACAATTAGGTGCGGAACATTCCCAACGTTTAGAGGCCTATTTTCACGCGGTACCCGGACTAAAAATTGTCGCTTGTTCCACTCCTTACAACGCCAAAGGTTTATTAAAATCGGCGATTAGAGATAATAACCCCGTGCTTTTCTTTGAACACGTTCTTCTCTATAATCTCAAGGAAAATTTACCTGATACCGAGTATCTTTTACCCCTCGATAAAGCGGAAATCGTTCGCAAGGGAGAAGATATCACCATTCTCACCTATTCGCGGATGCGTCATCACTGTTTACAGGCATTAAAACAGTTAGAAAAAGATGGCTATGATCCAGAAATTATCGATTTAATTTCCCTGAAACCCTTTGATATGGAGACGATTGCCGCTTCGATTCGCAAGACTCACAGGGTGATTATCGTGGAAGAATGTATGAAAACGGCGGGAATTGCTTCCGAGTTAATTGCTTTAATTAACGAGCAGTTATTCGATGAATTAGATGCCCCCGTGTTAAGATTATCTTCCCAAGATATCCCCACACCTTATAACGGTAATCTAGAAAGATTGACGATTATTCAACCTAATCAAATTGTCGAAGCTGTCCAAAAAATGGTCGGCGATCGCATTTAACAAATTCTCCTTTTGATACTGAAGTTATGCAGAGACAAAATTGGTTATTGTTACTGATCATCGGCCTGGTTGTTGCCTCGATCTTTATCCTGATTAAGTTACCCCTACAATTAGGTTTAGACCTGCGCGGGGGTAGTCAATTAACCATTCAGGTTAAACCCACGGAAACCGTGACAACCATTCAACCTAATGATTTAAAAGCCGTACAAAATGTGATTGAAAATCGCGTTAATGCCCTCGGTGTTTCTGAATCATTAGTGCAGACTGTGGACAGTAAAAATCAGGTAATCGTGCAACTACCAGGGGTCACAAATCCCAAAGAAGCGGAGAGAAACTTAAATGTTCAGGCCCAATTAGAATTTCGTCAGCAAAAACAAGGTACAGAAGGAGAATTTCGGGCTGAATATTCAATTTTTCAACAAAAAAAGCTGGAATTAGCCGCCCTTAAAGCCGAGAATAAACCCGAAAATGCCGCTAAAATTGCCGAACTAGAACAATCTCTGCAAAAATCTAAAGAGGCAATTTTAAATTTATTTGAGTCGGTGGACTTAACCGGAAAAAATCTGCAAAATGCCACTATTAGTTCCACCCAAGGCACTAACTGGGAAGTGGCCATTACTTTCGATTCGGAAGGGGGCAATAAATTTGCCGAACTGACTAAAGCGATCGCGGGTACGGGTCGCAGTATTGGGATTTTCCTCGATAATGAATTAATTAGCGCCCCTGTGGTTGATGTGCAGTTTGCCCAAACGGGAATCACGGGAGGCCGGGCCGTGATTACTGGTAATTTTACCGCCGAAACTGCCAACGATTTAGCGATTCAATTGCGCGGTGGTTCCCTACCTTTCCCCGTTAAAGTGGAAGAAATTCGCACCGTCGGGGCAACTTTAGGCCAGGATAGTATCCGTCGCAGTATCTACGCTGGTTTAGTGGGTTTACTGTTAGTTTTAATCTTCATGGCGGTTTATTACCGTTTACCCGGTATTATTGCCGATATTTCCCTGATTATCTATACTATTCTCTCTCTGGGGGCTTTTGCCTTAGTGGGAGTCACCATGACGTTACCCGGTATTGCTGGATTTATCCTCAGTATCGGCATGGCAGTTGATGCAAATGTACTAATTTTTGAGCGTACCCGGGAGGAATTAAGGGCCGGAAAATCCCTATTTCGGGCAGTAGAGTCGGGATTTTATCGGGCTTTTTCCAGTATTCTTGATAGTAATGTCACTACTTTAATCGCCTGTGCTGCCTTATTTTGGTTGGGTTCAGGATTAGTCAAAGGTTTTGCTTTAACTTTAGCCATTGGGGTAGCTGTGAGTATGTTTACCGCTTTAACCTGTAGTCGCACTCTCCTGTTAATCACCGTGTTAAACGTCCCTAGCATTCGCCAAAAACCCCAACTTTTCTGCCCTAATTTACCGGCAAATCAGTAGGGTGGGTTAGGCGACGACAAGTTATGCTGTTAACCAATAATTTCATATTCGCCGTAACCCACCGATTGCCACTCCCTACTCCCCAAATTCCTTTTTCCTTTTTACTTTTTACTTAATCAATATGGCATTTAGCGTTACAAAACAGCGTAATTTTTGGTGGACAGTCTCGGCCCTGCTGACGATTGGTAGTATTTTGGCCATGGTAATTTCTTGGTTCACTATTCAAGCGCCTTTGCGACCGAGTTTAGATTTTGTTGGTGGCACGAGAATTCAGATAGAATTAGCCTGTGCCAAAAAGAATAACTGTGAGAAACCCTTAACTACTGCCGAAGTGCAAGCAATTTTAGACGAGGAGGGATTGGGTAACAGTAGTGTGCAGGTGTTGGATAAATATACTTTATCGGTGCGGACGAAAACCCTCGTAGAAGAACAGAGAACGAAATTACTCGACACCTTAAACCAGAAAATTGGCACCTTTGACCCCGAAACCAGTCAAATCGATACCGTCGGGCCGACCATTGGTCAAGAATTATTTAGGTCGGGGTTTTTAGCTTTATTAGTGTCATTTTTTGGCATTGCTGTCTATCTCAGCTTCCGTTTTCAACGGGATTACGCTTTTTTTGCCATTGTCGCCCTGCTGCACGACGTTTTGATCACTTTAGGGGTCTTTGCGGTTTTAGGCTTAATTGCGGGGGTAGAAGTGGATAGTTTATTTTTGGTTTCCCTCTTGACAATTGTGGGTTTTTCTGTTAATGACACAGTGGTAATTTATGATCGCGTCCGGGAAAATTTTGTCAATACCCCCGAATTATCCGTGGATGAAATTGTCGATAATGCGGTGAGTCAAACCCTAAGTCGTTCGATTAATACCACCCTGACCACTTTATTGCCTCTGGTGGCGATTTTTCTCTTTGGTGGCAGTACCTTAAAATATTTTGCCCTAGCTTTAATTATTGGCTTCGTAGCCGGGGCCTATTCGAGTATTTTTATCGCTAGTACCCTACTAGCTTGGTGGCGCGGTCGTTCCCATCGAAGCAAGGCTGTGCAAGCTTAAAAATGGCTTTTAGTTGTCAGCTAAATTTTTTGGCCAATTTCGTCAAATATCGGTTTTAATATATTTGCCTCGTTCTTCAACCTCGGACTTTAAATGATCAGCTTTCCTTCGTCAAGCTTTCCAGTTGATGCACTTCATTTTTTATTGGCATTTCGCTTTTCCCAGTGACGATATTGATTAACTAATCTAGCCCTGTTGATATGTGGATATAGTATCATAAAAATCAATAAAAAACTTGTCAAAGCTAATGCTAATAGGACATAAGGATTAAACCATCCAACCACTGAACCAGCACCAATAGCAATACCTAATCCTATCGTTAACAGGATAAAGATGTAGCCTTTGTCAATTTGCTTATTCTTGAATTTTGATTCTGTTGAATAAAGCAATATACTTGTAATTGAAGCGATCATAGTACCTTTGGCGAATCCTATAGCTCCTTCTTGAAAATTAGACGCTGATACAATCATAACTAAAGTATATAGTTCCCCTAGTAATCCTCCTATAAATGGAAATATACCTACCTCCAGAAAAATCCAAGCGAATGTTAGTAATACAAGAATTGTTAGAGGATAATATGAAAGCCATTTTTCTGAACCTGTAATCCGAAAAATTTTCGTCTTGTAGTAATCCGGTTCGATCAATGATTGAATTAGAGAAACAATAAAAATTAAGACAAAATACGGTGAAAAGGGTAAGAAAAATAATTTTGATAATTGTGATTTACAGATTTTAAATAATGGCAATAGAGAACCAACAATACCTGATGTAAAAGCAATGGCATAATTGTTAGTCAAGACATAAAAATCATTTTCGGATGTAATCAAAAACCTGTCAAATGTAAAGGTTTTCAGAATGTCATCTGAAAGGAAAATTTTTACACAAAATACAAACCAAAGTAACACTGAAGCTAAAAGTAAATAAGGAGGATGTTTTACTTTTTCAATAGGTAGAGGAGCAGTATTAACAATAAGCTTTAACTTCTTAGATTTTTGGTCAGTATTACTGATTAAAATAAGCTCACGCTCATATATTTTGTCTGCCATCAAATGGCTAGTATCAACAGTGACAATAAATTCATGATGATTTCCTTCAAACGTATGAGGTGTAATTGTAATCCAAGGATGACTATTTCTTGAATAAAGGTCATTTTCATGAGATACAATTGACCACTCTCCTTGTAAAATAGTGTTAGGAATATCATTAATTACAGTAATTGATGACGTAATATTCTCATTTATTTCGTTGGCGGTTAACACTAATTCTGATGCACTAAGCTGGACTATTGGAGAGCGAATTAAGTAGAGTGGTTTCAATGCTTCTAATGCTTCTTGAGCATTTTGAAAGCGTTTTTCCACGTCTCGCTCTACCATTTTTTCTAGCCAGCCAATAAACTGTAAACTCAATTTGGGAACGAGATGTTTAAAGCGAATTTTGCAATCATTATATTGATCTTGTAATTCACTAATTTTATCAGAATTTATGCCCGTTACTAGGCAAATTAAAGTTAAGCCTAATCCATATAAATCAGAGGCTTTTGTTAATCTTTTTCTTAAAAATTGCTCCGGTGCTATAAAAATGGGTGTACCAGCAAAAATACTGCTATTATTTACCTCTCTACTGCCCATCTTTGCCAAGCCAAAATCAATCAAATAAACTTTTAATTGATCATCTAGCAAAATATTATCTGGTTTAATATCTCGATGATAAATTGGTTCAGGGTATCCTGTTTTGTCCTGTAAATAAATTAATATATTTAACAATTGTATAGCTATTTTTTTGATTTGTTCTGGATTATAACTACGAGGATTAGATAAAGGTTGAGCATTTTTAAACTCTTGGACTAAACACAATCCATTGCCTGAGTCAAAATGATCGAGATAACGAGGAATTTGTGGATGATTTAATTGTTTTAAAACATCAATCTCTCGTTCAATTGCTTTATATTCTGTCCAATTTGCGTTGGAGTTACAAAATCTAAATTGTTTGATAACAACGGGAGTCTGAGTTCTAGTCATTATAGCTTGGTAAGTGATTCTTCCTCCTAAACTATTTATTCCTAACTCTCTGACAACTTGATAGCCATAGTCTTCAAAGTTTGGTAAATTGGTATGATAATAGCTGTTTTCCATAGCTTGATGACCTCTTGGTTATTGGTTTTAACTTTAGTAGATGTTCTTGCTGTATTTAGTTATTATTCGACCATAATAAATGGGCGGAAATAGCAATAGTATTAACAAAAGAATACCAGTAATTAGCAAAGTTGTTAGAATATAAACATTATGCCAACCAACTTGTGAGCCAATACCTGAAGCAATAGCAAGTCCAATTGTTAGATATAAATATAGAAGAATTACTATTTTGTTGGTGTAACCTTTTTTTGCAAAGCTGAGATTAACCATTGGAAGTAAGAAAAATCTCAATCTTTTTGAAAGAAACATATAAAATATATGTCGATTAAGTGATAGAGGTAAATAAAAAAAAGCCCCAAATAAATATCCCCAAAATATTTTAAATATTGTAATGAACAGAAGATCTAATAACCCAAATGAAACCCAGTGTAAGACGGGCATTGGAAGAAATGTATTCCCTATAAAATAGGGTAAGATAAAAGTGAATGTAACCGCTAAGTAAACAAGCCAAATAGCAATGTAAACAAAAGAAGTTTCATCTATTATCTTTTTTTCGTTTTTGGAGTTTGGGTTATTAGTATTACCCACCAATACGAATGCATGGCAGATGCCAAAGAGAAGACCAAGAGATGCAGATGTGGGAAACAGATACCCATGCCGATTCATAGGCATAGCAATATTTATTCTAATTATGTCCAAACTTGTAGCTAAACTTATAATAAAATCAGGCAAGAATGCCATCATAGTTCCTACTATCGCACCTAAATACATTATTGCCATTGTACCTATTAATATTAAAATAGAATCCATTCCAAGAACGGCTAATGCTGCTAAAATTGTAATGCTCAATTGAAGGATAAGATTGTCCTGTATCCAAACAAATCCCGATCCAATTGTAAAAATAAGATATATTCCAGCTAAGAGTAAATAAGGAGGTAATATAGGCTTGGGCAACGGGGCAGTTTTGATACTAATATTAAATGGTGTGTTATTCTGACGAGCATTGCTTTCAAAAATAATTGTACGCTGATAAACCTTATTAGCGGTTAGCTTACCGGTATCTATCTCAAAAGTACATGAAATTTGATTCCCCTTAAATCTTTTACTTTTAGGATAAAAAATAGTTAACCAATCATGACGGCGAGATTCTTTTTGCTGATAAGATAAAATAGATCCTTCTAAAACTGTCTCAGGAATTGGATTATTAAATTCAATGCTTTGAATTATTTTTTCTCCTAAACACTTAGCTTCACAGGTAAAACTACTTTGACTCAAATGAAGCTCAGGAATCCGAATTAACTCCAAGGGAAGAAGCGCATTTAAAGCTTCTTGTGCGCTAGAAAATCTTTGATCTGGGTTAAGTCTTACAAGCTTATCTAGCCACTCAATAAAAGAGAAAGCTAGATGAAAGACACGAGTTTTAAAATCTATCTGAAAGTTATAATCTACTATATCCACAAAATCTTTAGATTGAATCTTGCACAACAGACCAATTAAGGTAGCACCTAATCCATATAAATCCGTTGCTTCGGTGAGAGGAAGATTATTTACTTGTTCAGGAGATATAAAACCAGGAGTTCCTAAAGCAATACTGCTTAATGCCGTTGCCTCTCCTTCTCCAATTTTGGCAAATCCAAAATCAATTAAATAGACATTTAAGTTATCGTCAACTAGGATATTTGGCTCTTCTCGACTTTGTGTGATAATTTTTGCTTATGGAATCGTGAAATGCTTATCGGGCAACACTTTTAGGACTATTTTGTCGAAGAAACTATCAGTATAGACCTCGTTTCCACACAGAAACCAGAAGAGCCGATATTTTCGGGCTTAATATCTCGATGAATAATCGGAGGAAGTAAACTCTGAAGATAGACAAGAATCTCTAAAAGCTGAATAGCAATACTTTTAATCTCTTCTGGTGTAAAATTATTATTTTTTGCTAAAGTTTGTGCATCGATAAATTCTTGAACGATACAATAACTAGCAGATTCAGTCTTAAAGTCATCTAAATAACTAGGAATTTTTGGATGATGGAGACTCCGCAAAGTTTGAATCTCCCTCTCAATTTGGGCTCTTCTAGGTTCTGTGTGAGCATGGTATAATAGTAACACAGAACAGGAGGTGGGTTATGTGGATAAATTTTGATCAACTCCTCGATTTACCAAATGTAACAGTGGTCAATTATCAAAAAATTGCTCAGACAATTTTCC
>NZ_JADBUN010000048.1:0-6141 GCF_020245625.1 Microcystis sp. M049S2
TCCCCCTACTTAGGGTGATCAGCAAACCTGATCGATCGGAGGGCGCAAGCATTGCGCCCCTACAGTAACGGATTTTGTCCACAATGTAGGGGCGAACTGCGTTCGCCCAAAAGGTACATTATCAAAGCGCAAGTCCCTAACATGAAAGTTAGAGATGTAATTAGATTACTAGAATAAGATGGATGGTATTTATCGAGAATAAGGGGAAGCCACCGATAATTCAAACATTCTCTGAAATCAGGTTTAGTTACTGTTCCGGGTAAGCTGTCCGATGATTTAGCGATTAAGACTTTACGGAGTATTTTCAAACAAGCTCAATTGAATAAATATCTAGAAGAAGGAGACAATAACTAATGCGTTATGCGATTATTATCGAAAAAGCTGAAAATAATTATTCTGCTTATGTTCCTGATTTACCCGGTTGTGTTACTACCGGTAAAACCCTAGAGGAAATCGCAGAAAATATGAAAGAAGCAATTCAATTTCATCTGGATGGATTACAAGAGGAAGGGCTGCCAATTCCCCAACCAGGCACCTATTGCGAGTATATCGAAGCGTGACCGATAAACTGCATCCTGTCCGCGACTTTTATCTGTTAACATGGAACTGTAAACATAAGCTAAGACGCATTTAACCCGCTTATTCTTAGATTAGCCGAACCTCCCCCAATCCCTTTACTGTTGCCTTTTGCCGTTCGGACCTCGGTGTGAGACTTCGGCGTGAGCTCAGTCGAACGCTCGTTCGAACGCTGAGCTCACGGCCGAAGCCTTTTGCCTCTTGCCTCGTCTCAACAAGCAATTTAAATTACGAACAGCTTAGGAGATTATTTTATTTATTCTCCCCACACCCCACACCCTAACACCCGACTCCCCTAAACTTCTAATAAATTTTCTAGGCGATCGAGAACTATATCGGTGATACACTTAATCCGGTATAAACAGGCTTTAGTATCTGTGGAGTTGAAAGTGCCATTTTCCCAATATTTGTTACTACCAGCACCACCCCCACAAACCCCAAAATAATCGCATTTTTGCCGACATAAATCAACTCCACCGCGCATATCAGCGTAAATTTTTTGAAATTTCTCAGTTTCACAGATAGATTCTAGGGAATCTGTCAAAACATTACCAAAAATAAAATCGCCGTAGGGTTGGGTTTTAATCGATAGTAATTCCGGATCAAAGGTAGAAAAATTACCTTGGTTATCAAAATTGACAATCATAAAAGGTCGATTCATATCGGTATTTTCTAAGCGTTCATCGGCATAAATCAAACTACAGATCGATTCAAATTCCCGCAGCTTAAATTCTCCTTGTTTAGCCGTGACTAACTGCCAAAATCTGGCGATAAACTGGCGATAACGTTGTTCAATACCTAATTTATCTAAAGAAGATTGCGAATGAATCCCCTCGGTTTCTTCCATATTAAAAGCCACATCAGTAAGACCATGATCCCAAAAAAAGTTAAAAATTTCGTCGGGATAATCGAGGGAATCTTCTGTTAAAACAGCGATGATACTGACATCAATTTCATGTTTTTGCAAGAAAGAAATCCCCCGCATGGTAGCAGCATGACTGCCAGTTCCCTTGCGGGTTTGCCGGTGGATATCGTGAATGAAAGCCGGTCCATCAAGACTGACTCCCACATAAACATCATGCTTTTTAAATAATTCACACCAAGCATCGTTAATATAAGTGGCGTTAGTTTGTACTGAATGACGAAAACAGTAACCCTGCTGATTATATTTCTCGCTAACTTCTGCAATTTTAGCAAAAGCACTTTCATAAAAACTAATGGGAACTGCCAAGGGTTCGCCCGCGTGCCAGCAAATGGTAAAATTATCTTGGAGAAAACGACTACTAAAAACCCTCTGAAAAATCGGCTCGATTAAATCTAAGGATAGGGTATTTTTTAAATGGCGATCAGGTAAATAACAGTAATCACAATTAAGATTACAAAAAGAAGTCGGCTGCACGACTACTAAAGTAATTGGACCACAATCCGACCAATCTATATTTACGGTTTTTTTCATGATTCTATTGTTTAAATTCTCACTTAAGTATGATAACTGATTCTGGGAAGTCTATCTTAATTTTACCTATAGTAGAGCATTTTTCAGTCTGCTGAGGTACAAAAGTTATGGATTTTAGGCAAAAGGCAAAAGGCAAGAGGGAAGAAAAATAGGTGTACCTCACTAGCTTAGGAAACGCTATATTTCCTATTCCCTCAATAATAAATAATATAATTGACCCGGAGTATTAATTAAACCGGCTCGCTCGCCAGCATTTTTTCCTGTTCCCATAAAAATATCTACCCTCCCAGTACCTTTAATCGCGCTGCCAGTATCTTGATCGAGAACATAGCGACTCACTAATTTTTTATTAAGATTTTCCTGGGGAATTTCTGTCTCAATTACTGCTAAAGCACCGGGGGGAAAAATACTTTTATCTGTAGCGATCGATCTTTCTGGTAAAACCGGAACTCCAATACTACCAGTGGGAGGCGCACCGTGGGTTTCTCGAAAGAAAATAAACCGATTATTGCGGGGAATATAATTCTTTAATTGCTCGGGATTATTTCTGAGAAAATCCAAAACCATTGGTAAGGTTAAACCCTCAGCAGGAAAAATACCATCGGCAATCATTTCTTTTCCCAGACTTGTGTAGGGATGCTCGGTGTTGCCATCAAAACCAATGCTCATAATTTGACCATTAGGTAAACGTAATTTCGCCGAACCTTGCACATGAACTAAATAAGCTTCTAAGCGATCTTTTAACCAGACTAATTCGTATCCCGCTAGACGGCTATTTTCCCCTAGTAAACCATCTTTTCCCTCTAATTCTACCCTAGCTGGATGGGGTTTAGACCAGCGAGAAAAGTTAGCAGGTCGGCGATAGAGAGGATATTTATACTCGGCGTTTTTTTGCCGACTTGCTTGATAAATTGGCTCAAAATAACCAGTAAATTTAACATTTCCCTGGCTATCATTACCTAAAGAACGATACCAAATAAATTCTTTTTTAACTGCCTTTTGTAGAGCTGCGGGAGTGGGAGAATTCTGCACTAATTGACGAAACCTTACTAAGGAACGCTGCACTCGCTGACGAGTTATTTCTGGAATAGGATAATTTTGATAGGCACGGATCGCCGCCGAGCTATTCAGATAACGTAAACTATGATCGATCGCTTGTAGTAGGGTTTTTTTGTCCGTTAGCAGTCGTTCATCGTATCCCGTAGATGTTCCCAATTGTGAGATTTCAAGGCGTTCTAGGGGCAAATTTGCGGGGGTGAGGGCAATTAATCCCAAGCTGAGGGGGAGGATTGTCAAAAGGTGTTTCATGGTGACAGGAGTGGGCAGCTATTGACTCGATTATACTAAATCCGTTGAGTATAGGCTGCTTATGAGGACAGGCAATAGGCAATAGGCAATAGGCAATAGGCAATAGGCAAAAGGCAAAAGGCAAAAGGCAAAAGGCAATAGGCAATAGGCAAAAGGTAAAAGGCAAAAGGTAAAAGGCAATAGGCAATAGGCAATAGGCAATAGGCAAAAGGCAATAGGCAATAGGCAAAAGGTAAAAGGCAAAAGGCAATAGGCAATAGGCAATAGGCAAAAGAGGCAATAAATAATCAGTTTTTAATAACTGGATTTAGTATTAACAATCAGGAAGGATAAATGAGAAAAGTTGTTTCTTGTTTATATCCTTAGGATGGTTGTTGTCGATAAATCTTAATTTGTTCCAAGCGAGGGCCTACCTTAGAAATAATGGTAAATTCTAAATTTTGGTAATATAATTGTTCTCCCACCCTCGGTATTTTTTGCCAATGATGGAGGATAAAACCGGCTAGGGTTTGGTATTCATCGGCCAAGGGTAAGCTTAAATTTAATGCTTTGTTCACATCCTCTAAATTCATTTGTGCTTGTACGAGAAAAGTTGATTCATCGAGGAGTTGATATTCCACTGTTCCCGATTCATCACTAGGGGAAAAAGTTCCTAGAATCTCACCAATTAAATCTTTTAGGGTTAATAAACCGGCTGTTCTGCCAAATTCATCCACAATGATAACCATCTTTGAGGATGATTCCCGCATCACTGCTAGTAATTCATTTAAAGGAGTGGTTTCGGGGAAAAAACGCACAGGTTTTAACCAAGGTTTAATCGGTGTTGTTAAATTTAACTGACCTTCGGCAAGGGGTAAAGCTAAATCTTTAAAATCGATCAGACCACGGATATCATCACCAGAATCTCCTGTCACAGGATAACAAGAATAGCCACTGTTAACTACTTGGAGCAATAATTCCTCAAAAGTTGCAGTCGAGGAAATAGCTATTAAACGGTTATGGGGAACCATAATTTCTGCCGCAGTGATTTCGCTAAACTGGAAAACATTATTTAAAATTTTCCTTTCCGCTGCTTCTAATCCCGTTAATTCCCCTTCCATGCTGATAATTAATTGTAATTCCTCGGAAGTTACCCGACTAGAACGCTGTAGATCCACTTCGGGAATACGGGTTAAAACCAATAAAAAACGAGTTGATTGGTTGAGAATACCGATAAAAGGCTTAAAAATCCTAGAAATAACCCCAATAGGTGCAGCTAATAATCGCGCCATCGGTTCGGCATAAATTAAAGCTAGGGATTTGGGATAAAGTTCCCCAAAAACTATCTGGAGATAGGCAACAATTAAAAAAGCTAGACAAAGAGAGAACCCATGGGAGAGAAGATTTTGCCAGTTTAAAGAAAAGGGTAAAAAACTTAGTAATTTCTTCACAAAAACGGTCATGGTACTCTCCCCAATCCAACCTAAAGCTAAACTAGAAAGGGTGATACCTAATTGGGTAGTGGAAAGTAAGCGATCGAGACTTCTTTGTAGAGATTGGACCGTCTGCGCTGGCACATCTCCCGCAGCCACTAGCTGACTGATGCGGGTACGACGGACCGACACAAGCGAAAATTCCGCCGCTACGAAAAAAGCATTGAGGACGATTAGTAAAAAGACTAAAATTAAACGAGTCAATAAATCCTGATTATCCATAGCGAAAAGGCAAAATTCGCCTTTTTTAAAGCCTATCCTTTGGTTTCGTCCTTTGATTGCGGTTTGTTTTTCTGTTGTTGCATATAAACTCTCACTCTTTTAATTACTTCTTCTTCTTTCACGGGGATAAAAGTTTGATTGCGTCCATAACTGGTGCGATCGTTGGTAAACTTTTTAGCGGGGTTGATATCCGGTTGACTGACTCCCTTCAGGGAGGCGATTCCCAATTGATAGGCTACCCAACCGCTACCGAAACCGGCGGCTAACATGGCTACCATCAAAAGGAGTCCTAACTGCAAGGAGGTACTGATTGCAAATTTTTTCATCTTAGTGGGGCTGAATTTTCACGTTCAGAGTAATTACCGATCTATAATGAGTTAATAGTATAACCCAGGGTTGGCCGAGCGGTTGAGGCAACGAACTCATAATTCGTGCTAGGCAGGTTCAACTCCTGCACCCTGGATAGTTTTGATCGCTTTAGGCGACTGGCTTCCACTGCACTAGAGTAGGCGGCGGTGACGGATTACCTAACCATCCTCAGCTGCTTTGAGAACAAAAGTACGATCATTAATTTTATCCTTTTCATTTTTCAGGAAAGCTAAAAAAACACAAGAATCGCAGTAGTGTAGCTTTTTTGATCAACGAATTAATTACTTCCTCCCAAAATTCCGATCATTTCCTCAATGCTAGGTAAATCTTTTTTCTCAGGAAAAAGATCAATTGACTCAACTTTAATCCCGATTTTTTCCCCATCTTCTCTAGAGGTAACTATCCCCGATACAGAGACTCTTTTTTCTAGATAGGGTTTGCTGAATAATGGTAAAACCCTTTTAAAATAAGGATTTTGACCTGTTAAAAGCCTTATTTTATACTAAATCCAGTTATTAAAAACTGATTATTTACTTTCCGTTTTGCCTGAGTGCCTCTCCTCATAACTAGCCTCTACTCAACGGATTTAGTATTAATTCCTAGCCTGCATTATTCATGAAGACTTTGGAAAATCCTCGAAAGCCTTGGCAAGAAGTTCATCTAGCGATCTGGCTGAAAAACAGTCTGTTTTTTGAGATGTCCTCACAATCAGGTTTTTGCCAGTTGGTGAATAATGCA
>NZ_JADBUN010000049.1:0-38327 GCF_020245625.1 Microcystis sp. M049S2
AACAATTTGTAATATTCCTTGTTGACACCCTTACTGACAAAGAAAAAACTGAAATCAAGTCAGGATAAGGGTTGGAGTGCTTACTGCAAAAATTGTTAAGAAAGATCCCTATAAGGGATAGCTTATTAAGGGGGGATCAAAGACAAAATCTCTCTTCTATTTACTTATTAAATAGACCGTAACTTTTGCCGACTAATGCTCAAATATATCTTTGTATTGCTGTAAATCTAAAGCGGTGAAGATGGGGATACAACTAAAGCATTTTTGGGCTAATTCCCATCTTTCTTCCCTTTGCAGCATCACAATTAGTTTATCTCGCACTGACAGTAAATAGCGCACATCGTTAGCCGCGTAAATCAGTTGTTTTGGAGTAAGATTAGCGACATTTCCCCAATCAGAACTCTGAGCGGTTTTGTCTAATTCTATGCCTTCCAATTCCTGCACGAGACTTTTTAACCCGTGACTGCTAGTATAAGTCCGAGCCAGTTTACTGGCGATTTTGGTACAGAAAATCGGTTGCGTGGCAATGCCAAAAGTTTGGGACAATTGAGCCACATCAAAACGGGCGAAATGAAAGACTTTTTCTATCCGCTCATCTTCCATGACCTTTTTGAGATTAGGAGCCTCTGTTTGCCCCCTAAAAATGCGAATAGCGGTGACAAAACCACTGGGATCACAGAGTTGAATTAAACACAGTCGATCTCGTCCTGGGATTAATCCCATCGTTTCTGTATCTACAGCGATCGAATTAACCCCTAAATAACGGGATAATAGGTCATCGCTTAAATCTCGATCGCACACTTGAAAATTATCTAGGTTCATATAGTTAGAAGATAGGAGACAGGAGACAGGACATAGGAGACAGGAGGGAAATTTGTAATGCTTTTGCCTATCGCACGACTGCCTTTATTTCCCTGATAACTGATAACTGATAACTGATAACTGATAACTGATTTTAAAAACTGATAATTAAATTTAAATATCATCATGGTCATTTTGTCAACGCTTTTTAACAAAAAGTTGTGTAAAATAATATTCACCAGCATTATTTTTAGCGATACCGATACCGGTGAGATTATAATCACCAACCATATTTTTTTGATGACCGGGGCTATTAATCCAACCCTTGACGGCAACGCTAACGGGGTCAGTATATCCCTTCATAAAAGCCAAATTTTCGCCCATTTTTTCTAAAGGAATCTTCCTTTGTACTGCCTTGACTCTTCCCTCAAAACCATCATGACTAAAAGGAGCCTGTTTATTGGCCATTTTTTGACTAAATAAGCGAGCTTCATGACTAATACGAGCATCGAGACGTAGGGGCGGTAAATTTTGAGAAATTCGGTAGCGATTAACTTGATAATTAGTGTTTTCTTCAAGGGTAATTAAAAAAGATTGATTCCCGATAGGATCATAGCCAAGGGTATTAGTAGCAACGGGAGCGGATTGACGTTTTAGAAATATTTGAGTAAAGTACAATTTTCCTTGATTATCCGTCGCTACTCCAATCCCGGTACTATCAAAATCTCCCTCGATATTTTCTCGATGACCTTGACTTTTAATCCAACCATCCACAGCAATCATTACCGGGTCCTCATAACCTTGATTAACTGCCAGATTT
This sequence comes from Microcystis sp. M049S2, assembly GCF_020245625.1. Lineage (NCBI taxonomy): Bacteria > Bacillati > Cyanobacteriota > Cyanophyceae > Chroococcales > Microcystaceae > Microcystis > Microcystis sp. M049S2. Next base: position 1,622 of record NZ_JADBUN010000049.1, read on the forward strand.
TCCCCTACCGCTTCATAGGGAACTGAAACACCAATAGTTTGCGCTCTTTTGTCAAAATCTTGGTGACTAAAAGGAACCAAACCCGAGGCCATACGTTGGCTATGTAATCTTGCTTGTTGGGAAATTGTCCGATTTAACAGTAGGGGAGATAAATTGCGAGATTGACGATAGCGATTGACCTCTTGATAAATTTTATTCTCTAAAACAAGTAAAGTTGCCGCATCTAAAGGAGAGGGAGAAGGAGAGGGAGAGAAAGATGGTCTAAGTTCCGTAAAAGAGCTATAGTTTAAGGCACTACAGGCCATTAAACTTGTCGATATAAGCATCAAAATTCCTAACTGATAACGTTTCTTAAAAGAACTGTTCATATTAAGCTAGTCTGGAACGGGAAATAGGTCAAAACGAATATCAAATTTAGATGCACCATAGCTTATCCCTCTCACTGATAACTGATAACTGATAACTGCTCACTGTTAACCATTCATTGATAGATATTTAGCCACCGATTGCACATCTTTATCACCCCGTCCGGAGAAATTAATAACAATGCGAGGACTACCGGTTACTTGCGGGCAAAGAGTTTCTAAATAGGCTAAAGCGTGGGCAGTTTCTAGGGCTGGAATAATCCCTTCTAAACGGGAAACTCGTTGAAAAGCTTCTAATGCTTCCCGGTCAGTGACACTGTAATATTCAGCGCGACCACTATCTTTTAAAAAGCTATGTTCTGGCCCGACTCCGGGATAGTCTAAACCGGCACTAATGGAGTGGGCCTCGATAACTTGACCTTCGTTATCTTGTAATAAATAACTCATGGCCCCATGTAGAACCCCCGGTTGACCTTGGGTAAGGGTAGCTGCGTGTTTTCCAGAAGCGATACTTTCCCCGGCCGCCTCCACACCAATTAAACGCACGGCAGCTTCTTTAACAAACTCATGAAATAAACCCATAGCATTAGAACCACCCCCCACACAAGCGAGGAGAATATCCGGTGAACCGCCCCATTTTTCCAGACTTTGCTGACGAGTTTCTTGACCAATAATCGCATGAAAATCGCGCACCATCATCGGATAGGGATGAGGACCGGCCACAGAACCAAGGATGTAGTGAGTGGTTTCCACATTAGTTACCCAGTCGCGAATCGCTTCCGAGGTGGCATCTTTCAGGGTTCCCGTCCCGGCGGCCACGGGTTGCACCGTCGCGCCAAGCAGTCTCATGCGGAAAACATTGAGTTCTTGGCGTTCCATGTCGTGAATTCCCATATAAATCACGCATTCTAGACCAAAACGAGCGCAAACCGTAGCAGTGGCCACGCCGTGCTGTCCTGCCCCGGTTTCGGCGATAATTCGCTTTTTACCCATGCGTTTGGCTAATAAAACCTGACCAAGGGCGTTATTAATCTTGTGGGCCCCGGTATGGTTTAAATCTTCCCGTTTCAGGTAAATTTGCGCCCCAGTACCGTCAGCTTTGGCATAATGGGCGGTGAGACGTTCGGCAAAATATAAGGGACTAGGTCTGCCGACGTAATCCTTGAGCAGTTGATTTAATTCTTCTTGAAAATCGGGGTCGTCTTTATACTGATTATAGGCCGTTTCTAGTTCACTTAAGGCTGGCATCAGGGTTTCCGGGACGTATTTGCCCCCGTAGCGTCCAAAACGCCCAAAAGCATCGGGATACTGGGTTGCTGTGCTGGCTGAGGCGGTATAAATCGGCGTGATAGTCATGTAAACCTTGGATGAGAGACTTATGATCCATTATAAATCTAAGGGTTTAGTCTCTGGGTTAACCTGAGTTCGAGGGCAATTATCGCCTAACCCACTTAATCATCAAAGGATGAGCATTGCCCACCCTTTGACTGATTTTACAGCCAAATACTCACATCAACTTTTAACACCTGTCCTAATAGTAATAACCATTTTAATTGAGTCATCGGCCAAGGACAGGCAGCATCTATTGAATTAGACTGCAAAGAATTAGGAACTAAACGATCATGGAAGTAATAATAGTATAATTCCTGAGAGCGATCGAGGGATAATCCTAGGTTTAATTGTTGGCTAACTTCAATTAAACGGGTGATTAAGCGAGTATCGTCCTCCGCCGTTAAAGGATCGCCATCGTGTAATAATTTCCAAAGAGATTGCCAGAGCAAACTTTCTAAGGTTTGACGCGCTTCGGGAATATTTAATTGACAGCGTAAATGATTGGCTTCCTTAGCAATAGCAAATAATTGATCGAGATTATTTTCCGTCGCTTGCCGCTGCTCAAAATCTTTTTCTAGGGCATTAATCACCTGTAAACAACGGTGAGAAATGGCAATATCGGCCGCTACCTGTAACTCTTGAGGTACGGGCAGCTCATCCCGTTGGAAAGCCGCTAAAATGCCGTAATTATCCCGATAAACTTGGGTGTATAATTGATCGAGACGTTTTTTAGTTTCGGCTGTCACCTTCTGCATGATACGGTGTCTTTCATCGGCAAAAAGATGGGGTAAAGCAAAAAAGTTTTCTCCCAATCCGCGCCCCATTTCTACGATCATGGTTGAGACACTGGCCTGTTGTAAAGATTCAAAGAGATGATCCTTAAGATTGGTATAGATTAACCGACTGTTAAAAGGTTGAATGGAGCAGTAAAAATCCCAACCTCCTAAATGTAGAACAGCAAAAACAAAATGTTCACTTTCTTGGGTAATTTCCGAGGTTAATTCTACCTGTCCCACTGCTAAAGTTAAAGACCCGATCGCTTGTTTTTGATAATCTAATTGACGGGCATTGTAACAATAAATCCGATGATGACTGGGATAATTGGTAAATAGAGAACTAATAGCGTAATGGGCCGCCACCCGTTCCAAATCCACCCGCGCAGAAGTGACCAATTGTCGATAGACATCGGCCCCATCTTGATATAATCTAACGTTACTGGGAGCGAAAGCTAGACGACTGAGGAAATTCATTTCTAATTGAATTCCAGCCACTTCTCCGGCTAATTCCAGGGCCCGGCCAGCATATCTCAAAATTTGCGTGCCTTCAGGTCGAGAAATTTCCTCAAAAAACCAGCCACAACTGGTAAACATCAATAAAGCTTGTCTTTGCATTTCTAATAAACGCAAAGCATCGATTTTCTCGCTTTTACTCAGGGTACGACTTTGATGCAAAGCCAGGAAATGTTCGATCGCGTCTGGGGATCGATCTAAAATAACTGCAATGTAGTCATCCCTTGTCTGCCAAGGATCGCGGAAAAATTCCTGTCCCTGAATCTCATAGACCTTAATCAACTCATCTCTGAGCCAATTTAGGGACTCCCGCAGGGGTTTACGCCATTTTTGCTGGTAATTTCCCCCTCCCCCGCAACCACAGTCATCTTGCCAACGATTTACGCCATGGACGCAACTCCACGCGGTCACGGGTTTTAATTCCACTTCCCAAGTCGGGGGGCAAATACTGAGATAATGGGCGAAATTGGTGACTGTCCAGCCGTTTTTAGGGAAAGATTCCGTAAAAGCATAGCTAAGACACTTCTCTGTCCCCTGTTTGTGGTGGCCGAAGGTTTCCCCATCGGTAGCGACGCTGATTAACTGGGAGGGACGATGATCCCCTTTAATTGCTTGTCCCAGACGACCGACGAGAAAATCACTACTGGCTAGGACATCATTAAAGCCCATATCGCGAGAAATTGGACCATCGTAGAAGAAAATATCCAGATAACGACCATCGGGGATGTAACAGCGATAGGGACGGGTGGGATCGATTTGACCTCCGGCCACCGCGTGCCATTGGGGGTGGGGATCATGGTCGCTAGGGAAAGGACGACAGCGCAGGGCCTGGGAAGGGGCTAAAATGGTGAATTTAATCCCTTCATCGATTAAAGCTGTCACTGTGGCTAAATCAATGGCTGTTTCTGCTAACCACATTCCTTCGGGATCGCGGCCGAAACGGTGCTGAAAATCAGCTTTTCCCCAGCGAATTTGGGTGTATTTGTCCTGTTTGTTGGCTAGGGGCAGAATGATATGATTATAGACCTGGGCGATGGCGTTACCATGACCGTTTAAGCGTTGACAACTTTTTTGATCCGCTGCCAAGATGCGTTGATAAACTTCGGGATCATGGGATTGCATCCATGACATGAGGGTGGCCCCAATGTTAAAGCTGAGATATTCGTAGTTATTAACCATTTTGATCACTTCCCCCCGGTCATTGTAAATGCGCGCAAAAGCATTGGCACGATAACACTCGTGATGGATGCGTTCATTCCAATTGTGGAAGGGATGGGCGCTCGGCTGCCGTTCAATTCTGTCTAGATAGGGATTTTCTCGCGGTGGTTGGTAAAAATGTCCGTGAACCGTAATATAAACTCCGTGAGCGGTTTTCAGGGGATCAACCCCCGTGTCGGTATAGGAATAAAAGGTTGTAGAAGGATTTTCAACAAGATAAGTCATAGAAATGCCTAGAAAATCGGTTTTTTTGAGGGAAAATAGCTGTAGAATGTAGCGACCTGATGTTTTAAAAAACTGAAAACCTTGCCGTTTTTTACGGACTTGGTGTCACAATATCATATTTTGCGTTCCCAGCAAAGCTAGGGTTAACAATTCGCAACTTCTCTATACACAGCCCTAAGTAGGGTTTGCTGAAAAAGCTTTTCCTGGGTGTGGGGTGTCGGTTTTTAAGGGTGTTAGGGATATGCTGGCAATAAATCCGGTTATTAAAGACTGATTATTTATTCCCCCTTTGGCTCTTCTAGGTTCTGTGTGATAAGTTTAACTTACATAGGATCGATCAATCTTTGTGTCCTTTGTGTCTTTGTGGTTCGTTCCACCCCCTCGCTCTTGAGAAATGTATCTTAGAATACATTTTACCCACCAAAGCTGGGAGAGCCCCCCTTTTGCCTCTTGCCTTTTGCCTATCCTAATATGTTACCTATACTCAACGGATTTAGTATCAGTTGATGTTCTTGCTTGACATATTACGCAAAACGGAATAACATTTGAATATGATTCAATCTTTCCGATGCAAGCATACGCGATTACGTTTTGAAGGAGGATATCCGCCTCGTTTTTCCGGTTTCAAAGATACTGCTATTCGGAAGTTGACTCAATTAGATGCGGCTCAAACTTTTTGGTACGTTACATTTCATTAGCGTACCCTACACGATCACCGACCATACTAACCGGTTGCTTGTCGAGGGCAATTTCAAATAAAAATTCAGGGGCAAAGTCTGCTCCGTTTGGCCATTCTATTGTCCGACTATTTACATATACTTTTTGAAATAAGCTTTTATCTTTTAAGGGTTTAAAGATTTCTCCATACAATTCTTGTTCTAAATCTACAATCCCTTCTATTCCATTATTAAAGGTTAGCTTTAATTGATACTTATCCAGATATTCCACACAGATAACATGAAGAAATAGCTCCTTTTTAGGGAAGGGGATCGATTCTGTTAAGAGGTTTTCTTTGACGCGCATTTTCCCAGTTCTCCAATAGTTCAAATTGGTGTAGATCAAGCCACTCCCATATTAAATTTAATCCTCTTTTGGGCATTTGACCACAAACTTCACCTGTTTGAATCATTATAATCGCTTCATAATCTTGATACTCGGCATGGATATGAGGCGGATTGTGATCATTATAGTTCATTGTGATTTTGATTCCATAGAAGCTTGATAGATTAGGCATGAGTAAGAATCGTAATAAAGGTTGCTTTCTAAAAGTTTGCCCCCTATTGTAAGCGATCGCCCCTCTTCATCAAAAAGCGATCGCCATTCCCAAAAAATTCCTCTATACAGTGCTTAATGCTTTGATTTTCGCTATCTCTGTTTCTAAGTTGGGAAGTTTTTGATTATATTTTTGGGCTGTTTCTAACCATAAATCTTTTACTATCAGTAATTCTTGTAGGGTTTCTTCTAAGGTTTCACCCTGAGCCAAACAGCCGGATAGTGCTGGAATTTCAGCGACAAAACCGCCTTCTTCACAGGGATAAATAATAATTGGATAATTCATCTTTAGTTATCTCCGATGATTTCAAGGACTCGACGAATATAAATATATTTTACTTTTTTATTATGAACAGGTATGACCAAAATAATATCATTTCTTTTAAAAATGTGATGGCTGCCTGTAATTCGATCAAGGGAAAACCCTTCTAATTCTAGCAGTTTACAAATATCGTTGAATCTTGCGTTATTAGGACTATTCTTCAGTAGTTCTAGTAGTTTATCCCTTTTAGACACGAGTGAATGCCATTCAACAATGAGCTTGAGCCAAAATCCATTTTAACCCAAGATGATCGCTATTTTCCCCTCCTCATCCCCAAAAAGCGATCGACCTTGGCGTTCCTATCCCAAGCAATGACAATTTCAAAGTTTAATCAAGAAGATGACAGCGATCGCACTACAAGATCGGCAATCATAGTTCAATTCCATTGATCCAAATTTCATACTCGCTTATATCAACTTCATCATTCCAAATGATTCCGCTACCTGATGGATCAAGTTGAAAGTTTTTAAAGAAAGCATAGTTTGTAAGGGAAGAAAACATCGGTTTTTCTAGTAGATTTTTACAGTTATATTTTCTAGCTTGATGATTATAAAAATGCACCAGTAGATTATAATTTTCAATGATTTCGGCTGATGTTATTTTGGGGTAAAGCATTGTTTTATTTCAAAGGTGGTAATTTATTAAATTCTTGAGTGTTCCACATTTTCAATAATTCTGATTGATAGATTGTTGCCCATTATACAACCATTTTTGTGGCTCTATTAGGTAAGTCTCCTTCAATGATTTCTAAGGTTTCCAGATTAAATAGGGCGTTATATTCTCCATAAATTGATCGAGTAATTTCTGGCATAAATCTATTTTTAGGAGTCTTTCTTTATGACAAAAATATTATGACAAAGCTTGTTGGGTTTTGTTACCTCGACCTAAACGACAAGATCGGCGATCGCCCTTGGCGTTCCTATCCCAAGCAATGACAATTTTAAAGTTTAATCAAGAAGACGACAGCGATCGCACTACGTTCTTCGGCATCACACTGACAGCTGCCATCAATGTGCATGGTGCGTTCCCCAAAAGTGATCGCTTTGTAGCAGGACTTGCATTAGGAAACGCACCCTACGACTGCCATCAATGTGCATGGTGCGTTCCCCAAAAGCGATCGCTTTGTAGCAGGACTTGCATTAGGAAACGCACCCTACAGCACTAATTTTATTTTCTTAGCCAATTGATTAAAAGATTTTTAATCCGTATTAGTCTTTCTGGTGAGATAGTTCCTAAACGTGCATTGATTACAGATGATTCGACACTTGTTAATCGTCCTAGTCGAATTAAAGAAGCCACTTTAAGTCCAGTAGTAATATAGTCAGAATCTGAGGTATTAATAATTTCATCAAATCCTAGAGTAGCTTGATGGAGACGAGAAGAAATTAAAGCAAGTAATAAATCACGATGGCGACTTGGTGAAATAGCAATAATTAAAGCTGGACGCAGTTTTCCTGATTTCAAGTCTGCTTGAGGAAAACGAATTAGAACAATATCACCTGGTTTCATGGTTGATAAATTTCTTGAGCATCTGCTAGGGAATATTCAATTTCATCTCCTTCTTTGAAAAATTGCTCTAACGAAAATTTTTGCCAGTCTTCATCTTGCCAATTAGTATATTCTGAAATGTTGTTTGGCTCAGGGGAAATTAATCGGGTAAAGTTGGCAATTTTTTCAACAATGTCATCAGGTAATCGGTCAATCTGTTGGTGAAGTTCTTCACGAATTGTAGCAGACATAAGTTAAATTATTTGATTAAGGTGTAGAATGGATATTATTGATTATAACTCAGATATTAGGTGGTAATTTGGGAAAAAGTAATGTTGGGTTTCTACCAGATCAGAGATCGCACTACGTTCTTCGGCATCGCACTCCTCATCCCCAAAAAGCGATCGCACTTGGCGTTCCTATCCCAAGCAATGACAATTTTAAAGTTTAATCAACAAGATGACAGCGATCGCACTACAAGATCGGCATCTGTGATTGATGTACGGCGAAACTCATTTAATTCTTGTTGAGATAGGGGGAGACAGTCCGAATCTGCTTCGGCTGCTTTGTCAATTTCTTCCTCAGTCATTGCTGCAACTTTTTCCCAATCTGTCTTACCATGACTAACATTTTCGGGATCAAGTCTGACTCTGGTAATATTGTCGTCGTTCATTTTTATTGGCTCTCCTTGCTGAAATAATGCGGTATCTGCCGTTTCTTTTGGTATAGACGACCAATAAAACTACTTGATTAACTATACCGATTACTTGAATTCTAGTTTCATTATAATCACGTTTATCTTCTCTTTCCAGACAGTTGGGATCTAGAAAAATGTTTTTTGCATCTTCAAAATCAATTTTATGCTTGATCAAGTTGGCAGCAGCTTTATTATTGTCCCATTCTATCTCCATTTTATCGAGATTTTGTATCTAGTTCATAATATTTTGGATTATACATGATCGCCCTTTCCCATCATCAAATAGCGATCGCCAACTCCGAAACCTTGCTAACATAATAAAAAATCATATTCAATAAACCTCATCGTGAGTTCCAATATCAATTAGGTTGATCTCTTCTTCTTGGGTTTCAGGGTTTGATTCAAAATTGAAAATAATTCGACAATCATATTCAACAGAAAAAGCTCAAGCACCTGACAATTTCCCCTTTAGTTTATGGGTGCGTAATATTGGATTATAGGGATCGTCAGCGAGTAGTCTCAATTTGGCTTCTATTTTTGATTTTAAGTCGGGTTGTCGTTTAATCCTTGTTTTGAAAGCGCGTTTAAATGATTGGCTAAAAACCAAGTTAATCATTGTTTAGTTCGGCAATAATGGAATCAACATCTCCTCGAAAAACATTACCATTTTGATAGTCTTGTCGAGCTTGAGAAATATTTTGAGCAATTTGTTCTCGTCTTTTTTCGATTTGCCGATGTTTAACAATATTGATCAAGTCATCTTGTTCATCAAAAGAGAGATAGTCAATCATTTCTAAGATTTGACTAAATTGCATTGTTGGCGGCATTGTTACTTTCCCCTTTTTCAATACAGACTTCTATTTTACTCTGCTTGGGCAATAATGACATCCGCGATTGCGGATCGATGACAACTTTCCAACTCACAAAGAGAGATCGCCTCTCCTTATCCCCAAAAAGCGATCGCACTCATCCCCAAAAAGCGATCGCCCTTGGTGTTCCTATCCCAAGCAATGGCAATTTTAAAGTTTAATCAAGAAGATAACGGCGATCGCACTACGTTCTTCGGCATCGCACTGACAGCTGCCATCAATGTGCATGGTGCGTTCCCAAAAATCGATCGCTGGAGTAGCAGGACTTGCATTAGGGAACGCACCCTAGGACTGAGTTATACATTGTTTTTCTTTGTCAGTTAAATCAATATATTCAGTTTGTATTCGTTTATTCTTGATTAGTATTCTAAAATAAGGACATTTCCCATTTACTGATAAATCTTTATCATCATTCCCTTTCCTGAATTTAATTATTTCAAATTGGTCGGGATTGAATTTATGTAAAAATGTTATTGGTACACCCATAACCCCCTTAAAGTCTAAGGGAATGTCTTGGGTTTTATTGACATTAATTCCATCATAATTGTCATATTTGGGATATTCAGCTTCATTGCCAAAATATCTTTTTGTGAGAGCTATATCTTCCTGCCGCTTTGATGTGTCTAAGTTGGTTAACCATAAACAATTATTTGGAGAAACTATCCTATTTCCAGAATTGTCAATACGAGCCTCTGTTCCATAAAGTTCATATTGTTCGGGAATAATGAAACCAGAAATACCTCTACCAAGATTTATTCCTAACCACGCTTTGTTTTCTTTAATTAGTTTGAAAATTTCTTTATAGGTTATTGCATTAATATTGCCAATTATCAAAAACTTTTTGTCATATTTAACTAATTGAGCTACATATTCTCTGAATAATGAAAATGGCGGATTAGTAACAACAATATCAGACTTTTTTAATAGTTCAATACTTTCAAGACTACGAAAATCTCCATCCCCATTAAAGTAAATAATGTCAGTGGAAATAGGTTTATTTTTTTCTCTATCTGTACCTGTATATTCAAAGAAAAAACCCTTTTCATCTTCTTCTGTATTAAATAAATCTCTGACTTGTTCTCGATAACAAGATGTTATTATTTTTTTTAGACCTAACTTTTTGAAGTTTGCAGCAAAATACTTAAAAAAGTTACTAATTCTGGGGTCATCGCAATTGCAATAAACTACTTTATTTTCAAAATGACTTTTATAATGTTGCAACTCACTTTCTATATCTGAAAGTTGTGTATAAAACTCGTCACTTTTTAGTTTTTTAGCATTTTGCAATAATTTATTTGTCGCATTTCTTACCATGTTCAACCTTTTTTGATTTAATAAATGTTTTGTTTTTAGTTATTTACTTTTGGTTATCTGATTAAATATTTCACTGCCTAATACTTGAAGAGAGGTTTTAGAAATTTCAAGCATAATATCAAACATTTTTTTGATATCCCATTTTTCTCCATTCCCTTGTGTGTATATAGAAGTTGCTTGAAGCATTATGGTTTTATCTTTATGTTTGACAAACTTATTCTTACACAAATTGGTATTAATTGGCATTCCATAATTTGCAGAAGTTAATCGATCTAATCTATTTAACGTTCCTGAATTATATTCGAGCGTTACAACCCTTCCATCGGGTGTTTTAATTGAAATATTTTCTGTTAAAAAATTTGAGCCTTCAAGAAATAAGACATAAGGAAAATGAGATTCAGATAACATCAAATTAGCGATTTCAGATATGTTTTTATGCGACCTTTCTATTGCATTACCAGCAGCCATCAAGTCTTGATTATTATTCTTACCTACCAGTTTACCGTTTTTGATATTTTCAATGTCTTTTCCTTGACGTTTAGCTTCCGAGACTAAAACGATTCTCCAATTACCGTTATCGTCTTTTACTTCTATTATTCCACCATCAGGTCTAATACTTGAATCTGATACAAAAAGGGTTTGCCCTAATTCTGGGTCAACTTTCTTTAATGCTTCGTTTATTTCTTCTTTTTTTATACTTCTTTTGTATTGAAAAGATAATTGAGGAAACTCCTTTTTAAGTTGGTCAATAACAAGATGTGAAATTTCTCCAACTATTGTTTCGTGTGATTTTGCTTCAGCCCCAAATATACCAGCTACACCTTTAGACTCTTTATGTTGATTCGTTAATCTTTTCGATTGATTTTTTTTAGACATAATGTATCTTTTCCTTACTTAAACTTTCTGCTTTCTGCTACGGGTAATGTATGTATAACGCAGAGCTTACCGGCGCGACGAAGGAGCGTCCGGTAGAGCGTCTTGTTGTGTGTTGGCCCCCATCTGCAACAGGTCTATAAAATCCGAACCAGCAGCACTCTTGATGGGGAATTTGTTAATTTTAAGCTCGCGAACAATATCTGGAAGCCGGTGTATGATTATTCCATGCTCGGCAATTAGCTCTACTTCCTGCTCAGATTTGACGTTATTTATGACTAGCTCCGAAGACCACTCACCGCTCCACAGAATTTCCATAAGGGAGCGCTTTTTGGTAGCGTGGAATTTCCCCTCAACCCACTCGGCGACACCTTCCACGAGCTCCTCGGGCGAACGTGCTGCGCTATTCGCAGCCCGACCAGTCTTTCGCGCAGCTTTGGGAACCTTGCAGATGTAGCTGACTGGCCTCATCGACGCCTGGACCTCTACATGACGGCAGACAGGACTTTCGCCTGATCTGAACTTCACCGCAACCAAATCAATTTCATTAACGCCAAGACGGATACCACGTATGGTGAAGTAACCCTGCCTATTCAGCCATTCTTCAACTATTTCTTCGGCCAAAAGGGCCATAGCATTACCTCGTCATAGACACACAACTACATATTATACAGAAACTTTCTGTCTAACAGTCCTCAGAGTAACGATAGGTGGAAACTTTCGGCATATTCCCCCATTTTAGCGCAATTGCCCGAACTTTTCCCCATATCATACCCAAGAGCTTATTAGCCAGATTAAACAACCTCTTTTAAGTGGATTCCTAACAACAAGCTCAAATAAAATAGACTTTTCGGGAAGTGTAGCACTAAGTCTTCAATCCACCCCACAATTACCTAATTTTCGGGGAAAAAGTGCCTAAATTTTGCCACCGGCTGGCACTTTTTGAGGACAAAAAAGTCTAAAACTATTATCCCACAAGGTTTTTAGCTCTATGCAGCCAACCCTATTTATTGGTGTACTTGCAAATGAAGGACATAATGACCTAAAATCAGGTTATCTGACCATAATTCGTACTCTAGACGCAAATATTCGGGGAAATTATTCCCCTCTAATTTGAGACTACGGGTATAGTTGCGGACGCGAAAAGCGTAACCCGGTTGAGAACTTTCGGCATTTAACCAGTAGCGACTGACACCAAAAACCCCTTGCTCCCAAAAATGACGATAGGCGAATCTTCCCTGGCCCTGCATGGTCATAATTACCCGATTGGCTGAAATTTCTAGCCAAATTAATTTATTTTGATTATTTTCGGGTTTAAGTGTCTCTATTTCTGCGAGAGCGACTGGGGGTTGATTGAGGAGAAGATGAAACCGGTGGCGATCCTTTTGGTAGAGGGTAGCGGCAGTGTCTAAAGAGGAGAGGATGGGTAGATCTGTCGAGAGCAGACAGAAGGAAACGGGACGGCGGTGATGGGCAAGCATAGACTAGACTTAATGGTGTCCTTATCTCCACAATAGTGGATTCTCCGCCCACCGCTACCAGCACCGGAAATTTTTTTGAGAAAAAATCTAGAAAACACTTGCATTATTGAGGGACTTATGATTATAATTATTAATTGTGAGTAGCCTTCCTCGGTAGCTCAGTGGTAGAGCGGTCGGCTGTTAACCGATTGGTCGTAGGTTCGAATCCCACCCGGGGAGTTAATCAAAAATAGCAGCGGCAATAGTTTTTTGTTGCTGCTTTTTGCTCTGACTAGAGAATTTCAGCGATCGCATTTTCCGGACCGACTAGAGAAATGTAAGGATTTTGAAAATATTTACTGGCTACCGATCGCGCTTGTTCGGCAGTAATCTGATTAATAGAATCCAGAAAAGTGCGATCAAATTCAATCCCCAAACCTAAGCTTTCATACCAACCGTATAATTGAGCGATTTCGGCGTTAGTTTGTTTACCGAGAGCATATTGACCCAATAACTTATTTTTAGCTGACTGTAACTCCTCCTCGCTCAAAGTTACTTGATATAACCTTTCTGCTTCCTGACGCAATCCCGACAGGGCCATGGCTGTGTTTTGGGGTGCAGTTCCCATATAAATGACAAATTGGGAAGAATCGAGACGGGTGGGATAAAAAGCGGAAACATCGTAGGCTAATCCCCGTTTTTCTCGCAATTCCACGAATAAACGACTAGATAACCCATTCCCCAGATAGGTACTCAATAATTTTAAAACCGCATAATCATTCTCTTGCACAGAAGAGCCGGGGTATCCTAACATAACGATCGCCTGTTGACTAGCTTGGACGGTAGTTAAACAGGTGGGCTGAAAATCAAAAGCGGCGGGGGGTAAACTAGATAAAGGAAGATCGGGAATTGACCAACTGCCAAAAATTTCCGTCACTGCTTTTACTGCTTGCTCTAGGGTAATACGGCCAGAAAGACTAATTACCAAGTTATCGGGACGGAAAAAGCGACTATGATAGGCCTGCATATCCTCCCGTTGCAATTGAGAAACCGTTGCCTCCGTACCCAATAAAGACATACCATAGGGATGATCCGGGTACATAGCGGCGCGTAATTGATTAAAAGCTACATTAAAAGGCTGTTCCAATTGAGAGCGAATGCTTTGACGGGTGAGATTTTTCTCTAATTCAATTTCTGGGGGGGGAAAACTGGGAAAACGAATAATTTCCGCCGCTAGACGCAATATATCTAAAAAATCCTTGGTAACAGTCTTTAAACTAACCACAAAATAATCGGTCCCCGTGTCGGCGCTTAAACCGGCCCCCGTGGACTCAATGCGATCGGCAATTTCTAGGGAAGATAACTTTTCTGTACCTTTGGTGAGCAGCACGGCTAAAAGACGAAATAAACCCGCTTTTTCGGTTTTTTCCCACCGAGTACCCGCATTTTTGAGAAAAATCCTCCCTGCAACTAACTCCACGGCCGTATTTTCCACCACTAAAAGGGTGATGCCATTTTCTAAGGTTAAGCGGTGAATGGGGGAAGCGGACATCGTTTATTCACAGGGTTGCATTATTGTAATAGCATATCGCTCCGGGGAGAGATACTGACGAGCCAGACGCTGGAGATCTGACGGTTGCAAACTTTGGATAACTTGGGGATAGATCGTGGCTAGGTCGGCAGCTCTCAGGGTTTGATAATATCCATAGAGTCCGGCTAATTGGCCCGGGGTTTCTGTGGAGAAAATATAATCGTTAGCTAATAACTGTTGAGTGCGGTGTAATTCTGCGGGGGTGACGGGATCATCGTGCAGAGATTGAAGATGTTCACAGATAATGCCTTCAATTGCCGCGGTTTGTGATCTAGATAGCCAAGCGCCGATGGTAAAGAGACTGGAATCTCGTTGCAGGGAAAAATTACTGTTAATATCGAGGACGATTTGCGCTTCTTCCCGCAGCTGTCGCACTAACCGCGAACAGCGTCCCCCAGCAAGAATTACCGAAAGCAAGTCTAATCCAAAGGCATCTTCTAGGCGATCGCTTCCCGGTCCAGTCCATCCCATCAAGAGGCGACAATGTTCTAAGTGGGGTAAATATACTTGGGAACGACGAATTTCGATCAGGGGGGGTTCGGCAGCCACTAGATGGGGGGGGGATTCCGAGGGGACGGGAAATTCCCGAAAAGATTGCCGGATAATTTCTAAAGCTGGTTGGGGTTCAATTCCCCCGATAATCGCCACACACATATTTTCTGGTTGATAATAGGTGCGATGGAAACAGCGCATTTGATTGGGGGTTAATTGCTCTAAACAGGGTTGATCGCCTAGAATAGAGCGTCCGTAGGGATGGTTTTGATAGATACTTCCGCAGAGGGTTTGGTAGGCAATCCAATCGGGATCATCATAACAGGCCCGTAATTCTTCTAAAACTACATCTTTTTCCCGATAGAATTCCTCATCGTCAATCTCAGCATGGAGGAGAATTTCGGCCAGATGGGGTAGGGTATGTTCAATTTGATCCGCACTGGTGGTGAGATAGAAGTGTGCGTAATCGTGACTGGTGGCAGCGTTGGTCATTCCGCCACAATTTTCGATTAAATAGTCAAAGAGTCCGGGCGGGAGTTTTTTCGTCCCCTTAAAGATCATGTGTTCGAGAAAATGGGCCATACCTAACCATGGATCGGGTTCAGCGATCGCACCTGCTTTCACCCACACATCCACCACCACCACAGGAGTCACGGGTAAATACTGATGAATTACGGTTAAGCCGTGATCTAATTGCCATACCTGAGCGGGAAAAGAACTCGTTTGACACTGCGCTATCGACTTGATCAATGTCCGTTAACCAGATTTTTTGTTAAATTCTATACCTAGGTTATCTTATTCTCTTGTCTGTTTAACCATTAAAAAACTTTTGTCATGATTTCTAGATAATTTCCCCAAATATCAACTATCTTGAAGCCATCAGGAGACTACGAGATAGGAGACTCCGAGACAAGAGATTATTTTATTTATTCTCCCCACACCCCACACCCCACACCCCACACCCTCTTTCAAGTCAGGAGATTATTTTATTTATTCTCCCCACACCCCACACCCCACACCCCACACCCCAATTCATAATTCCCACTAACTAAATGACTGAGCAAGATACTGACTGGATAGGGTTGATGATCGGCAATTCTCGCTTACATTGGGGGTATTTTCGCGGTCAAACCCTGTTAGCTTGTCTCGATACTCCTCACCTGAACGAACCCCTAAGTAATGAATTTTTGCGACAAATTTTCCCTAAACTCTTGACAAATAAATGTAACTGTGCATTGATTGTCGCCTCTGTGGTTCCTAGCCAAAAAGAATTATGGGCAAATTATGGCAATTTACGGATAATTACTTTAAAAGATATTCCTTTACTGGATTTATATACGACATTCGGCATCGATCGAGCTTTAGCTGTCTTAGGTGCGGGGAAAAAATACGGATTTCCCTGTTTAGTCATCGATGCGGGAACAGCTTTAACTTTTACGGGAGTGGATAGGGATAAAAAGCTAGTGGGGGGGGCCATTTTACCCGGGTTAAAGGTGCAATTAGCCAGTTTAAGGGAACGGACGGCAGCCTTACCAGAGGTGTCCTTATCGGAAAGATTACCGAAGATGTGGGCAAAAGAAACAGCAGAAGGGATAAGAAGTGGGATAATTTATACAATTTTGGCGGGAATAGAAAAATTCAGTCTGGAATGGTTAAATTTATATCCAGAGAGCAGGATAATTTTAACAGGGGGAGATGGGGACTTAATTAGGGATTACTGCCAAGAAAACGCCATTAAATCGCTCCTAGTGGATAAGACGATAATTTTTGAGGGAATTGCCGCAGTTAAGGGAATCTCCTCCTGTTTAATTGACAAAGGCGAACCTATCTAGTAAAGTCGGAGAAAGTTTTCTCAACTTGAGAAATTTCTGAACAACTAGGCAAAAAATTCAGGATATAGTTATGGCGATCGTTCTAGTAACCGGTTCTGCTGGTTTAATCGGTTCCGAATCAGTGAGGTTTTTTTGTGATCGGGGTTATACTGTCGTCGGTATCGATAATAATATGCGTCAGGTATTTTTTGGCGAAGACGCTTCGACGGAGTGGAATCGAGCCAAATTATCCCAAGATTACGGTGATAAATACATTCACCATGCTGTAGATATTCGCGATCATGAAGCGATTTCAGCTATCTTTAAAACCTATAGTCATGATATATCCTTAATTATCCATACGGCGGCGCAACCTTCCCACGATTGGGCAGCTAAGGATCCCTATATGGATTTTAGTGTCAATGCTAACGGAACTTTAGTATTATTAGAAAATACTCGTCAACACTGTCCCCAAGCAGTATTTATTTTCTGTTCCACCAATAAAGTTTACGGGGATAGACCGAATGAATTGCCTTTAGTAGAAAAAGAATTACGTTGGGAAATCTCGGAAAATCATCCTTATTTTGCTCAAGGTATTGACGAGTTGATGAGTATTGATGCTTGTAAACATTCTTTGTTCGGTGCCTCGAAAGTGGCGGCGGATGTGTTGGTACAGGAATACGGGCGTTATTTTGAGATAAAAACTGCCTCTTTTCGTGGCGGTTGTTTAACCGGTCCAAGTCATTCGGGAACGCAATTACACGGGTTTTTATCCTACTTAATGAAATGTACGATGATTGGCAAAGAATACAGTATTTATGGGTATAAGGGTAAGCAGGTACGCGATAATATTCATAGTTATGATCTCGTCAATGCTTTCTATCATTTTTATCAAACTCCGCGAGTAGCAGAAGTTTATAATATCGGTGGTAGTCGCTTTAGTAATTGTTCCATGTTAGAAGCTATTCAAGAATGTGAAGCAATTGCGGATAAAAAGTTAAACTGGCAGTATGTGGAGACTAATCGCATTGGTGATCATATCTGGTGGATTTCTGATGTGAGTAAGTTTAAAAATCATTATCCTGATTGGCAGTTAACCTACACAGTAACGGATATTCTCAAAGAGATTTTTAGTCAAAACGTTAGCCGTTGGACTTAGGGCAAATTAAGAATTATTTTGATCAGTTTTTATCTGCTAGTTTTCCCTCGTTACAAAAGTGATTTTTAGCCAAATATACTGCTAGTAATTGAGGAACTCTGTTAATTAGTTAACTAGAGGACATTAGTGATGTTATTAGTAGCAATGTTGACCTAAAAAAACTAAACCAGAGCATATTTAAGAGACTATTATGTTAACTAAAATCTACAACAATAAAATTTTCCGATTTCTCATCGCTGGGGGAGTGGCATTTCTAATCAACTTATTCTTAATTTATTGGTTCATTGACGACTTGGGATTTAATACCCCATTTCTGAAGAATGTTGCTAATGTTATTTCGATAGAAATATCTTTAATTGCTAGTTTTTTTATCTATAGAATCTGGGTGTGGACTGGGGGAGATTGGACAATTAGAGATGTAATTTTGATACAACTTCCTCTCTATCATCTCTCGGCAGGTTTAGCAGTTTTACTGCGAGTTTTTTTGATATTTCCCTTCTTAAACTGGTTAGGACTTAGCCCTGGCGTTAACACAATGATCGGGGTTTTAGTGGGAGCTAGTATTAATTATGTTGCCAGTGATAGCCTAATTTTTAAATCCAAGAATAAGACTAATGAGACAGAAATGTACTATCCCGAAGGATTAGCACCAGCTTTCCAGATGGACGGTTACTCTCACCCACGTCAGTCAAGGCATAACCATGGGGTAAAAACCCTATCAATAGTTATTCCTGCCTACAACGAAGAGGATTGCATCGAAAGCACCACTCACTTAATATCTGAACGTTTAGAAGAGGATAAAATTGATTATGAAATCCTAGTGGTTAATGATAATAGCAAAGATAACACCGAAGCAGTTCTGCAAAAAATCAACCAAGAAAATCTTCGGATTCGCTACATCAATAACTATTATCCCAATGGTTTTGGTTTTGCGGTACGCTGTGGATTAGAAAATTTTAGCGGTGATGCAGTGGCAGTAGTAATGGCAGATAATTCCGACTCTCCCGATAACATGGTGGACTATTATTATAAACTGCAAGAAGGCTACGATTGCGTTTTTGGTTCTCGTTTTATCAAGGGAGGAAAAGTTATTGATTATCCCATACACAAGTTATTCGTTAATCGTTTGGCTAATCTATTCATTCAAGTTTTATTTGGGCTAAAATTTAATGACACCACTAACGCCTTTAAAATCTATCGGAAGGAGGTTATCGAAGGAATCTCACCTCTACTGTCTCACCATTTTAATTTAACAGTAGAGATGCCCTTAAAAGCGATCGTGCGAGGATATTCCTACACGACAATTCCCATTACTTGGCGCAATCGTACTGCGGGGGTTTCCAAGTTAAAACTCAAGGAAATGGGTAGCCGTTATTTATTTATAGTTCTCTCTATCTGGTTAGAAAAACACCTTTCTCGAGGCGACTATAAGCGCAAACAGAAAAAGAATCAAGTCGGTTGATAATTATTATCTAGTGGAGTATTATTGATGACTAGGCAAGTGTTAATTACTGGTGGTGCGGGTTTTGTGGGCAGTTCTTTAGGTTTAGGATTAGCCCAACTCTATCCCGACTGGAAAATTATCGCCTTAGATAACTTAAAGCGTCGGGGTTCTGAATTAAATATTTCCCGTCTCAAACAAGCGGGAATTGAATTTGTTCATGGAGATGTCAGAAATGCAGAAGACTTAGAAGCATCAGCTTTGCCAGTGGATTTAATCCTAGAATGTTCGGCAGAACCTTCTGTTTTAGCTGGTTATACTTCCCCAGGCTACGTTTTGCAAACAAACTTAATTGGAACGATTAACTGTTTAGAATTAGCTAGACAAACCCAAGCAGATTTTATTTTTCTCTCCACCAGCAGAGTTTATCCCATTGCCTATCTTAATCAATTAAACTATACAGAAACAGATACTCGTTTTCAGTTATCTGAACAGCAAAATTTACCTGGGGTTTCTGCTTTTGGTATCAGTGAACAATTTCCCTTAGATTTGCCCCGTTCTCTCTACGGTTCCACTAAGTTAGCATCGGAATTGATTATTAATGAATATGGGGATGCCTACGGATTAAGAACTTTAATTAATCGTTGTGGAGTTTTAACTGGTCCTTGGCAGATGGGAAAAGTTGATCAGGGAGTTTTTGCCCTTTGGGTGGCTAATCATTACTTTCAGAAGTCCTTAAAATATATCGGTTATGGGGGTACAGGGAAACAGGTTAGAGATTTTCTTCATGTAGCTGATTTACTCGATTTAATCGATATTCAGATTGCTAATTTAGAACAATTCAATGGGCAGACTTTTAATGTGGGGGGTGGGCAAAATTTTTCCTTGTCCCTTTATGAAACCACAAAACTATGTCAAGAAATCACGGGCAATAGTATAATGATTGAGGCAATTCCCGAAAATCGCACCGGAGATATGCCAATTTTTATCACTGATTCTCGCAAAATCAGTTCTATAACTGGATGGCAACCCCAGCGAGACGGTAGAAAATTAATCCAAGATATCTTTGATTGGATTTATAATCACGAGAAGGAATTAAAAGGTATTTTTTAACTGAATAATTATGCAAAAAAAATCTCTCAAATTACCTGTAGTCGTCAAGGGAATACTAATTATTATTACTGCCTACTTTTTTCTGGCAAATTTACCTAGGATTGACTGGTTAAGAATTGGCTTAGATCCTTCTTGGGCTTTTGCCATTAGTGATGCTGCCCATAAACAGTTAATTTTTGGTCAAGATATTATCTTCACCTATGGACCCCTAGGCTATCTGGTTCATGGCACATCTTTAAATCACAACTTTTCCCAAATTATCTATTTTCGCTGGTTGATACACCTTTGTCTATTAGCGGTGGTTATTCTCAGATTATTATTTATTAAAAGCTATAGCAATCAAATAGTTTTTGTGCTGTCAATTATTTTTGCTACTCTAGTAGGAAATCCCTACACCAGTATCGGCTTTACCGTTGATTATCAGATGACATTTATCCTCATGATACTAATGTCTTTTGATAACTTTTTTCAAAAGTACATCAATTATTTAGCTATAGCTATTGGTATGATCAGTGGGTTCTCTATACTCACGAAACTAACTTTAGGAATTTATCTAGCAGGCAGCCTGTTTATCTACATATTTGTTAATATTTTTCGGGGATATTTTCAAAAGTCACCATCGATAGTTATAAAAAATGTTCTCGCTGGTATTAACTTAACTTTAAGCATTCCTTCCATTGCCTTTATTTTTCTCTATCCAGCCTCTTATAACCGAGCCTTTATTCACATTATAGTTAATCTTTGCATTGCTGGAGGAGTAGCTTTGGCTCTCTGGTTTATCGTCAGATATACCCACCTATCAGCACCCCCCGTATTAAGGGAGGCAAGGGGGATCAAAGGCAAAATCTATCTTCTATTTAATCAGAACCACTTGCTTAACTTGTTACCTCTGTTAGTATTTTATGGGCTTTATGGTTTACTTCTCCTCCAAACAATTAATCTAGATAATTTTCCCTCTCTTATGGGATATTTGAGTAATTCTTGGCAAATTTCTTCTGGGTATTCCAGTGGGATGAGTATTGTAGGAAATTACCCGCGTTTACTAATTGCTTTGCTCTGTTTTGCCTTAAGTTTGCTTTTAATGTCGCTGGCAATTATAGACCAAAAAATTAGTCTGGCTATTGCCTATATTTTTACTATATTTTTATCATTTAAGCATGGATTCGTTAGGCAAGATGCTCACGTTGTTGTTTTTACACTTGTGGTTATTCTCTTAGCTTCTCTCTATACAACAATTATTAAAAAATCTCGGTTTAAGAAAATTGCTTATTGTGCTTGGGGAATAATTTTTTTGGGATGTATTATTATCACCTCTAGTCCTAATTGGACTATATTGGAAAATGCTCGCAAGTGGAGTAATTTCAGTCCCGATAGGGTGGCTAATAATATTGGGGTTGTCATTTCCTCTATGCTTAATCCCACAGAATTAAAGATGCGAGGTGAAAGGAGTACAACTAAAAATTTACAAGTCATTGCTACCGCTACCAAAATACCCGATTCTGTGCTGGAAAAAGTGCAAGGCAAAACTATTGATGTAATTCCCTGGGAATTTTCACTTATTCCGGGCAATCAGCTTAATTGGAAACCGCGGCCGATTATTCAATCCTATTCTGCTTATACAGAAAAACTGGATGAACTAAATTATCAAAGCTTATCTCAATCTCCCAGAGATTATCTGATTTATCACTTTCAAGCTATTGATGGCAGACATCCTTTTTTTGATGAACCTAAAGCCTTTTCCTATGTGGTTTGTAATTATCAACTTGACTCGGTAAATTCGCCCTTCCAAGTCCCCGCAATCAAAACCAACTTTTATCTTCTAGAAAAACAAAAAGTCAGTCGTTGCATTCCAACCCCTCTAGGAGAGACTACTAATGTTACTTGGGATCAAGTCTATGAATTACCTACTCGTAATAGTGGGATTACTCGTGTTCAAGTTAAATTTGAATATTCTTGGTTGGGTAAAATAATCAAAAAAATATTTAGAATCCCTCCCGTGATAATTAACGTTAATTATCTCGATGGAACTCAAGCCAATTTTCGCTTTCTTCAAGATAATTCAGCTAATGGAGTTATCCTTAGTCACCTACCAAGAAATGATCAGGAATTAATGGCATTTTTTCAAGGAAAATTACCACCACAAGTTAAGTCTTTTAGCTTTTCTGTCAGTAATCCTCTGCTATTCTCCCCAGAAATAAAAGTAACACCTTTTTGGGAAGTTGACGCCGGTTCATAATCTTTCTTGAACCTTAAAAAGCGGTTAATATCTCTGGAAAATGGAGAATAGGGAACTCGAATCCCTGACCTCTGCGGTGCGATCGCAGCGCTCTACCAACTGAGCTAATTCCCCAGATATAGACCATAATAGCATTTTTGAGCAGAAAATCCTAGGAACTGGCAAGGGATCGAGGGGTAAAAAATCGAGCGGCCTGCCCCCGGAAAACTTTAAAATGGAAAAAGTAATCTTGAGGATGATAACCAATGGCGATACTACGCTTAGAGAATGGGACAACCTATACCCAGTTAGCCGATATTAGTCTGGAATTGGCCAAATTAAATGTTACTTTAAACTATTGGCCGATCGAAAACGAGGCCACCCGTCAGCTACTTAAACAAGCTTCTCTCACTGACGAAGAAAAAGAAATAGTTTTAACCAGCTTAGACGGTTATTTTGAGCAACTAAAGCAAGAAGCGGGTTATCAAGCTAGAGATTTAATCGTTTTACACCCTGAAATTCCCAATCTCGACACTTTACTGGCCAAATTCGAGCGCTGTCACACCCACGCTGACGATGAGGTGCGTTATATCATTGATGGGGAGGGGGTTTTTGGCTTTGTCTTTCCCGATGGTTCTCAGGGGGAATTAACTATTCAACCTCAAGAATACATCAATGTTCCCGCCCATACCGAACACTGGTTTCACCTCACTGCCAGTAAACGAGTTAAAGCAGTGCGTTACTTCACCACTACCGCCGGATGGGTTCCCGAATACACGGAAACCGTTATTCGTTTTCCTAGTTTAACAGCCGTGTAGCTCTTGGTTTTAGGCGATCGCTCTCCCAGTAAGACAGATAAGTTTTGCGGGGATGGCAACGCCGGCAGCCACAATCTGTTAAGCGGCAAATTTGTCCTGTTGAAAATCTCCCGTCTAGTGCCTAGCTTGACGGGAGATTTTCTCAATTCGGGGGATTGGCGTGATAGATTTAGTCTAAGCCGAATTGATTGCCCCGTTTGTACTGTAAATAGGCGGCAACGAACAAACCCGCTAGGGTAATGGGAATTAAGCCTAGGACAATCCCTAGCACTAAAGGTTCAATCACGTCTGTACTCCTTGGATTAGCAATTTTTCACCCGTATTTTATCCTAGCAGGGGTTGCCCGCGAAAGATAGGGCGATCGTACATACTTCTTAAGTGGGGTGTGGGGGTGTATTTTCAGTGAACAGTGAACAGTAATCAGTAATCAGTGAACTGAAAACTCAGATCTGATAACTGATTCAAGACTGTCTCCTGTCTCGGAGTCTCCCGACTCCCCAAAAGGAAAACTTCACTATTAAGATAACTGCTCTACTCTAGGAGCGATCGAGAAAAAATTTTCTCAATTTGCCTTTACCCCAATAGCGATCGATTTCTTGCCAGAGATTGTGGAGACAAAAAACCACTGCGAGACAGAGAGTAACCGCAAGGATTTGAGAGAAACTTTCCCTTTGCCAAAATTTGGCCATTGCCTGCGAAATTACCCGCGTTCCCAGATAAGCTTCTATAAAAGCCTCGATCGAGCCGAGAATCAGTGCTGCTAGGGTATAAACAAAGGTTCGATATAGAACACTAACGTAACGGGGACGATTTTCTAACCATTCTAGCTTCATGGCTGCGTCGAGAATGGCCACGGTTTTTGCCGCAAGGATCGCTCCTACGATCGCTTTACCCAAAACGTAGGTGGTAATCGAATACTCTTCCAGAAATAATTTCATGATCAGAAGAATATAACCGAAAGCCAAGAAAAAAAAGAGGGCAAGAGAACCGATTTTTTTTAATTCCTTTTTAAGTGCTTCCATTTATTTTTATTGATTTTTTTTGATATTTTCTGCCAAGATAGCGGCCGCGTACCATAACTATAAGCTATAGTTAATTATTTGTTGCAGCTATTCTCCCATCTCCAGCAGAAAGTTTGAGCGCTGATAACTAAACTGATGTTTGAAACTAATTACAGCTTGATTGTCGATAAAATGAGGATTACCGAGGGGATCGATGGCACTGAAAGCGTAGAAATAACGGCGTGCTAGGGGCGGAAAATCGCTAAAATCGAAGATTGTGTCACCTTGGGCCACATCTGCCCAAAAATTGCGTAATTTTGGGGCTAATTCCTCCGCTAGACTCACGGGAAGATTGAGGGGATGGCAGGTTAATAAACGCATCATAAAAGGATAAGAGCGATCGCCTAACCATTGCCGAGAAATAGCGGGTAAATTCTCCCATCCGGGTATATTTTGCAGATGAAAAGATTCTATGGCTAATTCAACCGTGTTTTCGCAATATTCTAGCACCCGGTAGGGATGGGGATAACTGACGAGGGAGCCGGTGGTAATTTCATAGATACCTCTAGTAAAAGCCAGATCCTGCACGTGGAGATGGCCAGTAATCAACAATTTTACGCCGTTTTCCTGTAGTATATCGAGCAGTTCTACCGCATTAGCCAACATATAGCGTTTACCTAATTCATGATTGCTTTGTCCGGGTAAATGCTCGATAACGTTATGATGGATCATCACCATCACTAGATCGTTTTTTAGCGAGGGTAAAGTCTGTTTTAACCAATGCAATTGTTCTGCATCTAAACTGCCAATTTGTTTACCTTGCTCATCAAATTGATTAGAATTAAGACCGATTAATTGCACTCCGGGTAAAATTTCTTTTTGGTAGTATATTTGTTCGGGATGGCTGTAACCAAATTGTTGATAATAAAAGGGAAAATCTGCTAAACCGATCTGGTTTTCTGTTGCGGTTAAACTCAAAACATCATGATTACCCGGCACCACATAGACGGGAAAGGGTAAAGTGGCTAAACAATCGGCTAACCAACGATGATTTTCTGGTTCACCATCTTGGGTTAAATCGCCAGCAATCAGCAGAAAATCGAGGTTAAGGGTGATGAGATGGTCTAAAACAATTTTTAAAGCGGGAATACTCACTTCCACCAGATGAAAGCGATTAGAATGGTTCAAAATGGTTGTGGGTAAAGCGATATGAGGATCGCTGAGAATGGCGAAACGGAAATTCATCGCATTCAATTGGGCTAAATATCGGTAAACTAGATTGATCGAGGAGAAATGAGGAGAAAATATCTTTGGCTAAAGTTCGCGTTCGTCAGCACGTCAATCCCTTAAGTCATAAATATCGCCATCCGATCGCTCCCCCCGATTGGAATCAAGTTTATCAGGATATGACGCAACCTCTCCATCTTGACATTGGTTGTGCGCGGGGTAAATTTTTGTTACAAATGGCCCAAGTAGAGCCAGAAATTAATTTTTTGGGGATTGAAATTCGTCAACCTTTGGTAATTGAAGCGAATCAGGAACGGGAAAGGTTAGGATTAAGAAATCTCGCTTTTGTTTTTGGCAATATGAATGTTGCCCCAGAAATTTTACTGCAATCTTTGCCCGCAGATAAGTTATTTCGGGTGTCGATTCAATTTCCCGATCCTTGGTTTAAACAGCGTCACAGTAAGCGTCGAGTCGTGCAGCCGGAATTAGTCATAGCTTTGGCTAAGTATATGGTATCTGGAGGCTGGGTTTTTTTACAGTCGGATGTGGAATCGATCGCCCTGGAAATGACGGAGAGATTTCAAGCACATCCCCATTTTGTTCGGCAACATGAAACCCCCTGGTTAGAGGAAAATATTTTCCCCGTACCGACGGAAAGGGAAAAGTCCACTTATAATAAGGGTCAACCGGTTTATCGCTCGCTTTTTCGAGTTCGGTAGCTTCAGCTAAAATATCTTGGCACTGTCTCAAATCATGGTTATAAATCTCGACTCACCCCTAATACTTGAGGACAATAATCGCCCCCCTGTCTCTCAATTGCTAGAATTTCTCTTAACCAAAGAAAAAAACACTAAAAAAACTAAAGAAAATCTGACTTTTGAGGCTTTAGTCGGTACTTGGCGATTATACTTTATCACGGGAACTCAAAAAGCGAAAAAGAGAGCGGGAATTGTTTTGGGTAAGGGGCGCTATCTACCATCCTGGTTAAAAATTACCATCTCTTACCAAAGAAATGAGAGTTTAGAACCGGGAGAATTTATCTCTGGAAGCGTCAGCAATCAGATAGTTTTAGGGGCAGTAAAACTATCCGTAAGCGGTCCGGTTAAGTTTTTTCCTAAAACCCGTCTTCTTGCCTTTGATTTTACCCGGCTCAACCTAACCCTATTTAATCGCTCTTTCTATTCTGGTTTTATTAGAAATGGCCAGGTAAGCGAAGCGAATTTTTATCAGGAAAGCATCAAAAAACAGGCATTTTTTGCCTGTTTTCTGATCACAGAAACAATGATAGCAGCCCGGGGACGAGGGGGAGGATTAGCCCTTTGGGTAAAAGAGGTAAGTGAGACAAAACTAGCTGAAAAATAAGTTATTAGAGGAGAAATAGATGGGATATTCTATCGAGGTAGATGGGACAAATTTTGACAGTGAAGTGATCGAGAAGTCCTATCTAAATACGGTGATTTTAGACTTTTATGCCCTGTGGTGTGGACCCTGTAAATTGGTAAAACCGATGCTGGAAAAACTGGCAAGTGAATATAATTTTATCTTGGCCAAAATAGATATAGATAAAAATCCCGAATTAGCCGAACAATACGATGTGGAAGGAGTTCCCGATGTGCGAATTGTCAGCAAGGGAGAAGTGTTACCCTGTTTTGTCGGTGCTTTGCCAGAAGAACAAATTAGAGACTTATTTTCCCGTCTCGATTTACAATCGGAATTAGAAACAGGATTAGCAGAAATCAAAGAAGCGATCGCCCTCGATAATTTGCCCGCAGCTAAACAATTATTTGATCGTCTTTTTCCTAAATATCCCAACGAACCGCGATTAGTTATTATGGCGGTAAAATTTCTCATGCGTCTGGAAAAATGGTCAGATGCCTATCGATTAATCAGTGCTATTAAAGAGGAAAATCCTGTTATCAAAGGTTGGAAAACTCTCCTAGAATTTCAACAGTTAAAACCAGAAAATAATCCCCTCGATCCGATATTTTTTACTGGGATTAATTTCGCTTTAAAAGAAGATTATGCCGCCGCTTTAGATAAAATGATCAGTCTGGTGGAAGAAAGTAGAAAATATCGTCAGGATGGGGCAAGAAAAGCCATGTTAGCTATATTTCAGATTTTGGGGGTTAGTCATCCCCTCACCCAAGAATACCAAGCAAAGTTAACATTTCTGCTCTACTAAGTAGGGTTTGATGAAAAAGTTTGTTGGTGGGGTTAGGAATCGGTCAGAACTAAAGCAATTCCCCAGTAATTTCAACAAATCTATTCCTCGAATTTCTGTTGACAACTGCCAGGGAATTGCTAGAGACAAGACAGTTTATTTGTGGCGAATCATTTCATAGAGGGCAACGTATTCTTCCCCGGGGCGATTCCAAGAGTAATCGCATTCCATGCCTTGAATCGCTAATTTTTGGAATTCTTCCGGTTGAGTGTACCACAATTCTAATGCCCGGGACATGGCTGATTCTAGGGCATTATTATCGGGATCAAAAAAGACAAAACCATTGCGTTCTTCGGGTTTGTGATAGGTATCATAATCGCGATCAAAAACCGTATTAACTAAACCACCAACTCCCCGGACGATGGGAACGGTTCCGTATTTTAAGCTGATTACTTGTGTCAGTCCGCAGGGTTCAAAATTACTGGGAACCACAATCATATCAGCCCCCGCATAAATGAGGTGAGATAATTCCTCATTAAAGCCCAATTCAATATGGACATCAGGGTTATTATTTAGGTGATTTTTCTCATGCCAGAACCAGTTATTAATTAACGATTCGGTGGCGGAACCTAGTAGGACAAATTGCGCCCCGCGAGCTAAGGCATAATACATGGCATGGTGAACTAAATGTACGCCTTTTTGGTCATCTAAACGACCGACATAACAAATTAAGGGTTTTTCTGGTTCATCTCTTAACCAGAGTCTTTCTCGCAGTGCCTTCTTATTGCGTGCCTTCTCGGAGAAGTTATCAATACCGTAGGGTGCAGGAATAAATTTATCCACTTCTGGGTTCCAGATATTGTAATCTAAACCGTTGAGAATGCCAGTAAATTTGTGTTGATGCTGGTGAATTGTATGACCTAAACCGTAACTAACATCGGTGTGGTGTGCTTCCCAAGCATGGTGGGGTGAGACGGTATTGAAATAGTTGGAAAAGACGATACCACCTTTCATAAAATTAATCACAAAAGGATTGAAGTTATCGCGCATTCGGGCATAGCTAAAGTAATAAGAATCGTTATTTAATCCTGTTGCCCAGAGAATTTCTGCACCACCAAATCCTTGATGTTTAAAGTTATGGATGGTGTAAAGAACGCGCTGATTGCCCATACCATGATATTTATAAATTTCAAAAAGTAAGGGCGGAATTAAACCCGTTTGCCAGTCGTGACAATGAATTATATCGGGACGTTTATTACTTCTGAGCAAAAATTCTAAAGCGGCTTTAGAGAAGAAGGCAAAACGCATATTATCGTCTTTACAACCGTAGTAAGTACCGCGATTAAAGAAATTATCCCCCGAATTGGGTTGAATAAAGAAACACAAGCGCCCGTGTACCCAACCACAAAAAACGTTACAGTGAATTGCGCCACCGTACCAAGGCACCCACAGGTCCCGATAAGCCTCGTGTAAGCCCCAAATTTGGTCGTAGCGCATACAATCATACATGGGTAGGATTAGCTCCACGCAATGACCGCGAATTTCTAATTCTCGACTCAATCCATATACCACATCCCCCAATCCCCCAGCTTTAATCACCGGGGCGCACTCGGAGGCAACCTGAACTATATACATATATCAATAACTCCCTCGATTAATCTACAGGTCAGCTAGAAGCAATTTTTACAAAAGTATACAGTCTTCTGTGATTAAATGGCTCGATCGATCGAATTAGTTGGGGTGTTGGGGTGTTGGGGTGTTGGGGTGTTGGGGTGTTGGGGTGTTGGGGTGTTGGGGTGTTGGGGTGTTGGGGTAGTGGGGAATTTAGCTGAAATTTCCCTATCTCCCTAAATCCCTATCTCCCTATCTCCCTATCTCCCTAAATCCCTATCTCCCTATCTCCCTATCTCCCTAAATCCCTATCTCCTGTCTCCTAAAGATTAACAGCGTTTTAACTGTCCTAGTAGCAAAATCACCTCATCGATGCCGTTTCTGAGGGTATTGGCGGGTTTATCGCTGTTATTGACGGTTATGCTAAAGATTAGGGGTTGATTGTCGGCGGTTTCTAGATAACCGGCGAGGGCGACAACTCCGGTTAATGTCCCAGTTTTTGCCTGTAATCGTCCTTCTAGGGGAGTCTGGCGAAATCTATTGGTTAAAGTGCCATCAATGCCGCCAATAGCTAAAGAACGGCGATAATCAGGTTTTTCTGCCATTAGTTGTAAAATTTGCCCTAAAGTCTTAGGTTTAATCAGGTTTTGTCGTGATAGCCCCGAACCATCGCCGATTTTATAACTATCGCTGTTAATTCCCAGTTTTGTTAAAGTTTCTTGTAATCCCGAGACACCGCCGAGCATTTGTAGTAGGGTTTCCGCTAGTAAATTATCGCTATTTTTATTGACTTTTTCCACCAAATATGCTAGGGGTTCTGATTCTAAATTGGTGATTTCATCGCCGAGAATTTCTGAGCTAATTTCGGCGTTTTTAACGGTAATTCCCGCTTTTTCAAGGATATTACGCCAGCGATCGAGGAAATATTCCGAGGGTTGGGGAATAGCTAAATTAAAATCATCTTGACTATCAATAGCCAGAGAACCGGTGATAATCAGGCGATTACTGGCTAAATTGCCCCTAATTGCTAGAGTATTCGGGCTTCCTTGCGCTGCCGTGCTGGTTTGATTCTCAATTAGCCATTGTTTAGCGGCAATGGGATCAGACCATTGTAAATCTAAGCTTTGCCCCAATTGTCGCGGTAAAAGCCTTAAAGTAACGGAATTTTCGTTTAAAACCAAGCTAGAAGCGGGTACAGCATAGTCAAAAAAGACATCTTCCCATTCCCAAGTTTTTTGACTATCGGAGACGACAAAAGGACTAGCAACGACAATTAAGCGAGAAATTGACTTAATTCCCTTTTCTTTTAACTTTTCTGCTAATTTTTCTAACTTTTCTGTGGTTATGGTTGCATCTCCCCTACCGACTAAGGTTAAAGTTTCTAAATCGGGGGGGTTGCCCTGGGCTAAAATGGGGGTTTTCAGACGATAATCGCGGTTAAATTTGCTAAAAGCGGCGGCAGTGGTTAATAATTTCGCAGTAGAAGCGGGAGTAAAAAAGTTATTTTCGTGGAGACTATAAAGATTTTCCTGAGAATTGAGGGATTTTACTAAAATTCCCCAATAAGCGCCTTGATAATCGGGTCGGTCTAAAATGCGATCGAGCTCGGTGGCTAAGTCTGCTGGACAGATAAACTGGGAAGGGGGGGAATTGTCTTGACTGATGGGGGTTGCGAGGGTGACGGGATGGTTTACCCAGAGAAATAGGGAACAAGTCCCCAAGAGAAAAGATAATTTCGAGCGGCGTGTTAGCATAGAATTAAATCTTGGCAGTAGGTAGGCGTTAAAAATTATCAGATGCCCCCCTTATTAAGGGGGATTCCCCCGCCTATCGGCACCCCCCTTATCAAGGGGGGCAGGGGGGATCGAACCTAAAATCCATTTTTAATTTAATTATAACCAGCTACTTAGTGAATAAATTGACTCTAATTTAGCAGCATTAGTGACTATATTGTGCTAGTTACTCGATAGATTCGGTTAGTGATTGATCGGAGATATTCGCTCCCCTTTTTGCCCAGAAAGTTTTTTGATGCCGTCAAATTTCTATGTATTTGCGAGGATATTTTTATGAGTTATGATTTTGATTTATTCGTGATTGGTGGTGGTTCTGGGGGTATTGCCACCGCTAGACGGGCAGCCGAATACGGGGCAAAAGTGGGATTAGCAGAATACGATCGTTTAGGAGGAACCTGTGTTAATCGCGGTTGTATTCCCAAAAAATTAATGGTTTATTCTAGTCGTTTTCCGCAACTATTTAAGGATGCGGAAGGTTACGGTTGGAGTCCGGTAGAGAGTCAGTTAAATTGGCAAAAATTAATTAGTGCCGTTAATCAGGAAACTATACGTTTGAATGGCATTTATCAAAAGATGCTCGATAATTCTCAAGTGACGCTTTTTCCTAATTATGCCAAGTTTCTTGATACCCATACCCTGGAGGTGGGAGATCAGAAAATTACTGCCGATAAAATTTTAATTGCCGTGGGGGGACATCCCGTTAAACCTGATATTCCGGGGATCGAACATACAGTAGTTTCTGATGCCATGTTTCAACTGCCAGAACAACCGAAAAGAATTATAGTTTTAGGGGCAGGATATATTGGGGTAGAATTTGCTGGTATTATGCACGGATTAGGGACAGAAGTGGTGCAGTTAATCCGTAAAGACAAGATTTTAAGAGGGTTTGATGAGGATATCCGCGATGAGATTCAAGCGGAAATGATCCGTCAGGGAATTAAAATTATGCCCGAAACTTTCCCCACTTCGATCGAGAAAACTGCTGCGGGTTTAAAAGTACATATTCAGGGTCAAGAAACCTCAGAAATCTTATTTGTTGATGCCCTAGGATTAGCCGCTACTGGAAGAATTCCTAAGCTGGAAAAATTGGGCTTAGAGAATGTCAATGTTGAGGTAAAAAACGGGGCAATTGTTGTCAACGAGTATAGCCAAACCAGCGAAGACAATATCTATGCCGTGGGCGATTGTACTGATCAAATTAATTTAACTCCCGTGGCCATTAATCAGGGGCGAGCTTTTGCCGATACAGTCTTTGGTAATAAACCCCGGTTAATGAGTTATGAAAATGTTCCTTCGGCAGTATTTTCTACTCCTGAAGCGGCGACGGTGGGATTAACAGAATTGCAAGCAAAAAACCTATATGGTGACACGGGGATTAAAGTTTATCGGTCTAAATTCCGCCCTGGTTACAATGTTTTACCAGGCCGAGAGGACAAAACTTTGATGAAATTAGTTGTCCATCAGGAAAGTGGTAAAATCCTCGGGGCGCACATGGTGGGAGATCACGCCGCCGAAATTATTCAAGGAGTAGCCATTGCCGTAAAAATGGGGGCGACAAAAGCCGATTTTGATGCCACTGTCGGCATTCATCCCAGTGCTGCCGAGGAATTTGTCACCATGCGTTAATCAGCAATTTTAGGTGTGTTAGATAGGTGTTAAAAATTGTCAGCTACCCCCCTTATTAAGGGGGGCAGGGGGGATCAAAGACAAAATCTATCTTCAATTTAATTATAACCACTTACTTAAAACAACCTAACACACCAGATAAAATTAACCCTTTTGGCTATTGACAACTGAGCCATTTTCTGATATTTTTTCGGTTAATTTTTGAGCGAGATTTAAGATATCGGAGGGAAGCATAATCACGGTACTGGTGTTATTTTCCGCTCCAATTTCCGTTAACATTTGTAGGCGGCGTAATTCCAAAGCGGCGGGATTTTCCATGATTAATCGGGAAGCTTCCGCTAATTTTAAGGAGGCTTCCTGTTCTGCGGCAGCTTTAATCAAACGGGCCCGTTTTTCTCGCAATGCTTCCGCTTCCTTGGCCATAGCTCGCTGCATACCAGTGGGAATTTCCACATCTTTTATCTCCACCCGTTCGATATCAATGCCCCAGGGTTCGCTAATTTCATCGACAATTTGTTGGACTGCGTGATTAATTTTGTCCCGTTTTTGCAAGACATCATCGAGATGATTTTGACCGACTACATTTCTTAAAGTGGTCATGGCCGCTTGATAAACGGCCGCGGGATAGGATTCGACTTTATTAATCGCTTTGCTAGGGTCGATAATGCGATAGTAGAGAACCGCATTAACCTTAATTGTGACATTATCGGCGGTGACAGTTTCTTGCGGGGCGATATCGACGGTTTTAGTGCGAATATCCAGCTGCATTTTTTGGTCAACTAGGGGAATGATCCAGTACAGTCCGGGGCCTTTGGTGTCTTGATAACGACCTAGGCGAAAGATAACACCACGCTGGTATTCTCGATCGATTTTAAAGCCATTTAATCCCAGAATGCCCGCTACCAACAGCAAGGGTGCTAAAAATTCCATATTAATTACCACTTATCGGGTTCAAGTTAATCGGTGTGCGGTGACATCTCAATTGCCATCTCCTCGCTCCTGACCACTAATACATTCATTCTATACAGTAACCGGGCTGTCGGGGAAACTCATAACGAAATATTACAATTTTTAGGAATTGCCTAACCAGCAGGGATGACTCGACTTCCAGACCCCGACCTGAGATAAACTACAGAATGTTATCAGAATTTACCTTGATATTATGAGCGTAGTTAGCCAAGTCATCCTCAAAGCCGACGACGAACTTCGTTATCCTAGTAGTGGTGAACTACAGGGTATCGGGCAATTTTTAAAAACCGGTGAGCAGAGAATTCGCATTGCCGAGACTCTTGCTGAAAATGAGAAAAAAATCGTCGATCAGGCTCAAAAACAACTGTTCAAGAAACGTCCCGATTATAGAGCGCCGGGAGGTAATGCCTACGGTCAGCGTCAATATAATCAATGCTTACGCGATTATGGTTGGTATCTGCGTCTAGTTACCTATGGGGTATTAGCCGGAGATAAAGCACCGATCGAACAAACCGGCCTGATCGGGGTCAAAGAGATGTATAACTCTCTTAATGTTCCCGTCCCCGGCATGGTGGAAGCGATTCGTTGTCTCAAAGAGGCCGCTTTAGGTCTTTTGACTCAAGAGGATGCGGTGGAAGCAGCCCCCTACTTCGACTTTATCATCCAGTATATGTCCTAAGCGATCGGGACAACTCCACGGGTCTGAAGTCTGAAAAGGGGCAATTTTCGTCTCTTTCAGGGTTCAGGCTTGACTTTTTTCAGTGATCAGTGATCAGTAAACAGTGAAAAGACAGTAGGAAACTGCCATTTAATACTGCTTACTTAATACATACTACTCACTGATAACTGATAACTGATAACTGATAACTGATTATGTTTTGGCGTATTATACTACTTACTTTTCTGATTCCATCGGTCTATGGGGTGTTTGGCTGGTCGATCGCCCATGAGCGTTTATCATGGAGTGATTGGTTACTTGCCCGCGGTGATGAGATGAATTGGACTCTCACTAGCGAATGGCTAGAAATCATCATCTATATCCTGGCGGTAGGGGTTATCCTCTCAATTGCCCTAGGATTAACTCTGTTTAGTGACTTAATGCCGCTATTTTTCCGCAGTTGGTTTAAAAACGATATTAGCGCTGTATTATCAATTCTCGGCTGGTCTTTGGCGGTAGTCTTTATCTTCCACAAGTGGGCGGTATTTAGCCGAGTGTTAATCCTGCTAGCTGCTACTATCCTCGGCCGTCTAGAACTTCAGGAAGCGGGTTACAATAGGTGGCAAGTTTTCCTGATGATCACCATCCTCTGCTTAGGTAGTTTTGGCTTGGGCATTTGGGCTTATAATCTTTGGGGTCATGAATTTCATCAAGTTACTACTGATTAATATTATCTGGTGCATGGGGTGCGGATTACTAATTTTGGTTTTTCATTCCAATGTTATCGCCGCAAACACGCACCCTACAAAATTGCTTATCTCTAATTGTTAAAAAGTATGCCAAAAAAAAATAACGATACGCTCAAACGAGTCTTAATTGTTTCCTCTGGTTTAGTATTTCTGGCTTTAATGGTGGTGCCAACTTTGGGTTTACTGAAAAATAATAATTCTAATTCTAACCAAGGCAATCAACCCGGGCAAGAGGCAACTATTCCCCCCGAAAAATTACAAGAAATGGTCAAAGGTTACGAGAAAATTCTCGAACGTGAACCAGATAATCCCACTGCTTTGCAAGGACTGGCCCAAGCTCGCCTACAGTTAAAAGATTTTATCGGAGCTAGAGAACCTTTAGAAAAGTTATATCAAAAATATCCCGACAATCTGGAAGTTATGCTAGTTCTTTATGGAACAAGATTACAAACTCAAGACGTTTCTGGAGCCAAAAATATCCTAGAAAAATTAGTCAAAAACTATCCCCAAGAACCGAAGTTTAAGGAGGAATTAACTCGCTTAAATCAAGCGATTGCGGCAGCTTCTAAACAGCAACCTCCAGAACCTAAAAAGTAATGAAAAAAGAATTAATAGCTCGCCTAGACTGAGTATGATCAATTAGTAGCAAAATGCCAATTTATGAGGACTCTTCGCCTAAATTTATCAAAGTTATTTAACCCATAAGCTTTTCTTTTCATCAGCTTAATTTTTGGGTTGATTCCTTCTACTATTCTTTGAGTCGTTCGCTTGTCAAAATATCAGATAATTATAGGAATCTGGTCGCCAATTTACTCGTTCATCCCCTAAAATAGCGAGACTGATAACCAGTTTCTGATACAAATCAAAGGCACGATAATTATAAATATACATTCTCTGAGGGAAATTTTCTCCTATTGATTCTAGAAAACGGGTTTCTTGAAGAAACCCGTTTTCTAGGTGAACTTCAGGAAAGAATAAGCATAAAAACGCTTCAAAATATTCGCTTAATGCTTCTTTCCAGGGTTCATCATAATTGGCGGTTGTTGGGTTCATGAGCTGCCTAACGCACCCTGCAAGACCTGTTGTATTATCTAATAAAAACCACAGAGACACAGAGGAGACAGAATTAACCTTAAACTAATACAAGTATATCAGAGGCAGAAATAGTGGGTTTAGAACTAAGAGTTGCAATTTGAATGGCTGCTAGTGTACCGGTCCCATCCCTATCAAAAAATAGATCTCCAGTGATTGTATTATAAATAAAGCGATTGCTGGCATTTAATGCAGTTGTTCCTAACACAAATTGCTCGGCTGTAATCCCAGTTTCTGCGGCTAAACCACCGCCAAAACCCGCAGCAGAGACAGCAATTTTATCCCCCTGACTGGAGAGAAAATCAGTAATTGTGTCAATCCCTTCATTGCGGTTGTTAAAGGTGAATTGATCGCCACCCGCACCCCCTGTTATGGTATCATTACCTAAGCCACCAATTAGAATATCATTGTCCAGAGTACCAGTGAGAATATCATCGTTTGATGACCCGATAATG
>NZ_JADBUN010000005.1:0-33621 GCF_020245625.1 Microcystis sp. M049S2
TTTGTATGGCTTTAAACTTCAGATTGAGGCAGTGGAAGGTGGGCGCGTTACGATCGAAGCTTTATGACTCAGCCAAAGTTATCGGTGAAGACGGTCTAACTTTACCGTTATACTGAATCGGTTTTTAATAGCATGATTAACCCCCAATCCAACTTGAAAAACCCGCTCCCTTCTCCCCGCCCTCCTATACCTTTTAAACAGGATTTAGTATGACTATCTAGGGTTTGCTGAATAAGTACGGGCGAAGCATTCGGATAGAAAATCTACGTTTTCACCGATAGGTTATTGCCCGAATGCTTCGCCCCTACAGGACGCGGGCCGATGAAGACGCAAGGTTTTGAACGACGATTCTCTCAAAATCTTGCACCTGTTTCGCGAGAAAAGCCCCAAAACCCTTACTTTGCCTACATTTCAAATTTATTCAGCAAACCCTATCTAAATTACTCGTTAAGACTATGAGCAGGGAGCAGAGAGAAAAAACCTGACTCCCGATGACTGAAAGCTGATCACCGACAAAACCTATCCCAAAACGATCGAATCGCGCAGGGATTGAATTTCCTCGGTTTGTAAACGCGCCCCAAAAGTAGAAACCACCCGGGCAGCCGCTAGAGAAGCGAGATTTCCTGCTCCTTTGTAACCTATACCGTGGGTAATACCGTAGAGAAACGCACCTGCATACATATCCCCCGCGCCGACGGTATCGATCGCCTGTACGGGATGGGGGTCAATTTCCAGGAGATTTTCGCCATCATAGATCAAAGAACCACTAGCACCCCGGGTGATAGCGAATCCTTTGGCAATGGTTTTAAAATAGGCGATCGCTGAATCGATTTCCTCGCTGCCAGAAATAGTCAAAGCTTCCGACTCATTAGCGAAAACGAAATCTAACCCCGTTCCGATCATTTCCAGTAATCCCTCCCGGAAGAAGATCGCCATATTGGGATCCGACAGGGATAAAGCGGTTTTGACTCCAGCAGCCTGAGCAATTTCTCGCCCTTTAATAGCGGCAGCTTTGGCAGTGGGAGAGGTGACGAGATAACCTTCGAGATAGAGATAATCGGCATTAACGATCGCTGAAGGGACTAATTCCCGTTCGGAAATTTCCCCGGTGATGCCGAGAAAAGTATTCATGGTGCGATCGGCATCGGGAGTCACAAAAACTAGACATTTTCCCGTGATTCCCACCTCTTTTTCGCCGCCGTGTTCATTGGTATGCAAACCACAGGCCCGCAGATCTTGCAGATAAAACTTACCCAATTCGTCATTACCCACTTTACAGGAATAGAAACCTCTACCTCCCAACTGAGCGATCGCTACTAGGGTATTCGCCGCCGATCCGCCACCGCTGCGTTTACAATCAAGAGCCAATTTTTCCATCAACTGGGTTTGACGATTTTCGTCCACCAGCGTCATCACTCCTTTGTCGATGCCCAATTCTTGCAGTAATTCAGGAGAGACTTGAAATTCCATATCGACGAGCGCGTTACCGATCCCATAAACGTTGTATTGTTTGCCCATAATTTAGTCGATCGCCTAAAAATACTTTGTTATTGATAGTAGGGAAAGAAGGGGCAAAAAGCTAGGGGCTTTTTTCAGCCAGAGAATACCATAATCAAAAATAATGGGTGTGCTAGTCTCACACCCCCAGTAATTTGTGTTAAGTTTTGTTTAACGAAGCCACTTTAAGCCTCATCGTAGGCCTCTAGATCCAACAGATAAAGATAAGATTCGGCTAATTCTTGCCTTTGAAAAGCGATCGCTCGCAACAGGTGCCAATCCCGCAAAGCCTCGAAAGGGTTACTATACTCATCTTTTTCTAGTCGTTCGGCTAAAGAAGCAATATCAGCGGCGTTATACTTGGCAATATCTTGATCAGTGAAGCTTATAACTGTCATTTCTGCACCTCCCTCGACCTTTGTTCTTTTTCTAGCCTAACATATATTCTGAGTTGAAAAAATGCCTTCCCCGCCAAGTTAAGAACTGTAAATGGATGGGTAATTGTGGTAAGATTCCAGCAAAAAAGCTATTTTTGATTGATCTTCTATGAAAACAGCCCTCATTACCGGCGCTTCCACTGGTATCGGTGTCGTCTTTGCTCGTCAACTTGCCCAACGGCAAATGGAGCTAATTTTAGTCGCTAGATCTAGGGATAAACTAGAACAATTAGCAGCGGAATTGGGGGAACAATACGGGGTAAAAGTGACAGTTATCGTTCAAGATCTGACCGTTGCCGGGGCAGGAAAGCTGGTATATGATACGGTGAACCAAAAAGGAATCAACGTTGATTTACTGGTCAATAATGCCGGTTTTGGTGATTATGGTGCTTTTAGCGAGCAGGATTTAGCCCGACAGTTAGAAATGATCCAGTTAAATAATCTGGTATTGGTGGAATTAAGCCACTATTTTCTCCGTCCCATGCTTGCTGGTGCTGGGGGGGCAATTATCAATGTTGCTTCCATTGCTGGGTTTCAACCGCTGCCCTATCTTTCCGTCTATGCGGCGACAAAAGCTTTTGTCCTCAGTTTTAGCGAGTCTCTCTGGGCAGAAAATAAAGACAAAGGCGTTGAAATCCTCGCTCTTTGCCCCGGTCCGACGGAATCGAATTTTTTTGAGGTGGCCCGATTTCCCAGGGCTTTTATGGGCAAAAACGGCCGGTTAGATTCGGCAGAAGTGGTGGTACAAGAGGCTTTAACTGCCTTGGCAAACAAACGCCCCAACGTGGTAGCCGGTAAATTTGCTAATAAAATTATCGTCAATCTGCCCCGTTTTTTACCTAGAAGTTGGTTCGTGTCTTTGCTAGAAAAGCAATTCAAGCCATAACTAGAATCAAGCTAATTAGAGCAATTGCTGATAGGATTTTAAGGGAATACCTGTCCGGTTTCTCACTTCGATCGCCGAACGATAGACACCGTTTTTTTCTCTTTCGGCGACAATTTTATCGGCCAGGGAAAAGTCAAGACCGAGATTGACTAATTCCGCAACGGAGTAGTAGTTTAAACAACGCCAAGAAACGTCAACTTCTTGGCGAATATCGTAGGCAAAGATAACCAAAGGTTCCAGTTTTTTGAGATAATTTTCTGGTAAACCAGCTAGGAAGTGTAATTCTTCTAAATGGGTAAAAATATGTCCTTCGTTACGGACAGAAACTATATCATTGGCATAGACAATCGGCAACCCTAATTTATAAACCAGATCGTTGGTGGAACAGTTGTTAATGTCAATTTTTTCGAGAGGAGAAAATGACTGTCTGGAATTGGTTCTATTTACCGAAGCTATTGGATGGGAATTAAGCTGTTGACGGATGTATAAACCTAGGCCGATTTGGGCAAACCAAATTACGATAAAAGACTCTTGTGTAAGGAAAATAAGGGAGATAATTGTCAAGGCAATGCCGACGGATAACCAACTTTGGTTATTAGTTTTTTTGCCAGCATTAGCAATGGCAAGCCCACCAAAAACTGGGACTAATGATAGCCATATCCACTCAGAAGATTCGGGAGGGGGAGGAGATAGATTAGACATATTTTTTCAAAGAGAATCTAAATATTTTCTACGTTTTTCTTCGTATTCTTCCGCAGTAATAATTCCCTGATCATAAAGTTTTTTAAGCTGGAGTAAAGTAGCGGTTTTTTGCTGACCTGATTCTGGCAGTCTTCGCTCTGTATTGATGGGGAGATAGTTAGCATTGTATTTAGCATCAAAAGCTTGATCTGACATGATGATTAAACCAATAAATTCAAAAAAAGCAATGATGCCGGGGATAAAAGTCCAGAAGAAAAGTAGATAGAGAATACCTGCTAAATTCTCCCCTAGATAAAATTTATGGATGCCAAGATAACCAAGAAAAAAGGCTAGTAAAGCCGCTATAGTTCTATTTCTCATAATTTTTGAGATTTCCCTAATTTAGCTAAAAGAAAGTATAAAACCACGATGCCTGCCTGTAATTCCAAGAGAGTAATATAACCCTTGATTAGATAATTTAATTCTAGGGAGGAATTAAAGGCAAAAACTAGCACACCCAAGACTAAAAAAGGCAGTAAGCGCCAGCCAGACTTGGGTATTTTTATTACCGTACTATTAACCTGATTCATGGGCTAATTCTCTAGGTTGATCTTTTTCGGTGATAGTCGCAAAATCGAGCTTTGTCAAGGAGTGGTTTGATTAACTTTTAGCATCTCAACCAGAATATTATGGGCATCCTTGGCTGATTCTAGGGTGCGCTCAAAAGGTATTCTAATTGTTTGACTCTCCCCTAATTTTTCTATGGCTAAATCCATGCCTTCGGGATCGATGGAAAGCATTTGAGCGGTTTCTGCATCGGTGATATTACCGTAAACTTGAGCGTAGAAAAGCACGGCATCACCGTGATCTTTATTCATGTGTTTACAGATGCGATCGCTAATGGCGGGAGTGATAGTTTCAGACATAATGTTCTGGAAAAAAATCGATGATAAGGTGGGGACAGATAAAAGCCAGTTCTAAATCGAGGCAAATGGAGGGGGATATTAGCTAGGGTAGCGTAATTAATCGCTAATTGCCAGATAATTTGGGCGTGAGGATGGCAGGTATCAATAATAAGTTTAATATTATTTTCTTGACAAAAATCCTTAATTGTGCATTGCTCTAATTGTCCCACTTAAGTAGCTGGTTATAATTAAATTAAAAATG
Organism: Microcystis sp. M049S2; assembly: GCF_020245625.1. NCBI lineage: Bacteria > Bacillati > Cyanobacteriota > Cyanophyceae > Chroococcales > Microcystaceae > Microcystis > Microcystis sp. M049S2. The sequence continues at coordinate 4,669 of NZ_JADBUN010000005.1, forward strand.
GATTTTAGGTTCGATCCCCCCTGCCCCCCTTGATAAGGGGGGTGCCGATAGGCGGGGGGATCCCCCCTTAATCCCCCCTTAATAAGGGGGGCATCTGATAATTTTTAACGCCTACCTACTTATGGTCAATCGGAGCAGAGAGTAAAGTCTGGGGCTGCCCGTGCAGTTAAATTGCCTGTTGAGATGAAACAAGAGGTAATAGTAAAGGGATTGGGTGAGATTCAGCTAATCTCAGGATAGGCGATTAAAATGCCTCTTAGCTTAAAATCTCACACCCAGTCCCCACTAACAAACTTTTTCAGTACACCCTATGTATTTTATCGTTCACAACCGACAACAGAAGCGGTGTAGGTATTACCGATATGCTGAATACCATTGACAAAAAGATTGACTAAGAAAGGTTGATCATTTGCCCGTACTGTAGCAGTAATTGTTAAGGGTTTATCGGGTTCGATTCGTACTCCATTAGTATTAAAAAATTCCTCGTTAGTTTGATCGCTATACTTGAGAAACAGCCGGATATCAAAGGAAGCAGCCCGGGGAACAGAAACCGTAACGATAAACCTCTGAAAACTTCTACCCCCCGGAACTGCCCAATCGGTATTCCAATTATTACGAGTTATGGTGACACCGAAGGGTCCCGGAACAGTGGGTTGTGAGACGGTTTTCGTAACTTCACTACCTTCACCCCCTAATAAAGAAAGTGGCCGACAATTTTGTGCCGCTGCCGGTAGATGTAAGCTTAATAATACCGCCGATAGACCTAAGTAGAAAAGCACGGCATCACCGTGATCTTTGTTCCTGTGTTTACGGATGCGATCGCTAATAGCGGGTGTGATAGTTTCAGACATAAGATTCTGGAAAAAAATCGATGATAAGGTGGGGACAGATAAAAGCCAGTTCTAAATCGAGGCTAATGGGGGGATATTAGTTAGAGTAGCGTAATTAATCGCTAATTGCCAGATAATTTGGGCGTGGGCATGGCAGACATCAATAATAAGTTTAATATTATTTTCTTGACAAAAATCCTTAATTGTGCATTGCTCTAATTGTCCCACTTACGGTCAATCGGGGTAGAGAGTAAGAGCCAGGGCTGCCCGCATTTTTAGTCGATTTGTCGGAATAAATATCTGAAAATTTTTCAAAACGTCGTGCTTTGTAGGTTGATTCATGAATCAACCTACTATCAGAGTAAAAACCTCTATAGACTACAATTTTGGCAATAACTGGTGGTAGGATTGGATCATTCTTTCGTAAGTAAAGCGAGTGGCATTGATAAAACCTTTTTGCCTCAATTGTTCTAGGCGATCGGGAGCGAGAAGATTTTCTGCAATAATAGTAGCGGCGGCCTCGTGTTCGGTGGGATCAAAGTAAACGGCTGCATCGTCAGCGATAACAGTCATGGGGAGACGATTGGAGGTAAAGACGGGACAACCACAGGATTGAGCTTCAATAACGGGAACACCGAATCCTTCCTGAAAGGAGGGAAAAATTAAAGCAGTTGCTAGGCAATAAAAAGCGCGGAGATCCTCATCAGAGACGGTTCCTAATTCGATTACTTGTGCGGACAAGTTATTCTGATTAACAAATTCTCGCATATCCGGCAGCAAAAGTTTTCCCATCAGGATCAATCGGCAATTTTCCAGACCAGGGAAAGTGATTAAACTCTTGAATATTTTCAGCAATCCCAATCGATTTTTATACCATTGGTCGCCCCCGACATGAATTAGCCAAGGACAATCACTATTAATGTTAAATTTGTCCACTAGATTTACCGCCGCTTCTCTTGTCATCGGACCGTATCCCTCACTCAAGCAATCCTCGATCACTTCCGTTTGTTCGGGGGTAATTTTGGTTAAACGCAGAACATCGGCACGAGTAGCTTCGGAAGAACAGACAACATATTTAGCCTGTTTGAATCCTCGCAAAATCATCGCCTGATACTGTTTTCCCGTCCAACTGGTGGGATTTTCAGGAATTTCTCCTAGGGCGGAACGAATGGCCAGCAGATCGTGACAGATGACAAAATACTTGCGATCTTTTAGATAGGGAGTTAAATAGGATAAAGCTTGATCACAAATGCAGACGATGTCGGCCCAATCCAGCTGCTGACGTAACTGCACTGGGAAAATAATTAACTTATCGATGTACCCTAACCACTTGCCGATTCCCTGGGGAGAGGATTTTAGTTGGCCGAAAATAGGCTGTGCTTGCACTCGCCGAATTTCGTGTCCTTTTTGTCTGAGTCCTTTCTCCACTAAACCGACAAAACGATTGATACTGATCTGCCGATCGTTGACGTAATTTCCTACTATTAAAACTTTCATGATTAGGCTCCAAAAAATCAATTTTTATGGCGGTAAAACTCTCTAACAGTATCGAGTAAAATTCAGGGGTTAAGAATAATATTAGTCCCGCAAAATTTCCTCGTACCTTTGTCCCGCTCGCTCCCAGGTGTACTCCGATTCCACCATCGCCCGGCCATTATGGGACAGTTGTTCTCGCACAGAAGGATCATCGAACAACCTAGCGATCGCTGTGACGTACTCAGCAACACTATTAGCCCGCAGCGCCCTAGGAGCAATTCCCTCGGCTGCCACCGTTAAACCCTCTAAACCGCGATCGCTGGCGACAATCGGAATCCCCGCGGCCATGGATTCTAGGGTTTTGGTCTTGATTCCCAATCCCACCCGCAGGGGAACCACACAAACGGTTCCCCGGTGTAAATATTCCACTGTCGAGGGAACGGTTCCCGTCACCCTCACACCGGGATACTTGGCCAGTTCGAGAACTTCCGGTGCTGGGTTTGCCCCCACTAGGGTTAAAGTGGTGTCGGGATATCGCTGTTGAATGACTGGCAGGACTTCTAAAGCAAAAAAACGGGCGGCATCGATATTATGGGTAGAACTCATGGCACCGACAAAGACCAAATTATGACCGCCGGGATCCCGAGGACGATAGGGAAACAGGGCTAAATCCACGCCATTAGGCACGATATCTACCCGTGCATCTGGGAAGATTTTTAATAATTGTTCGCGATCATAATCGGTAGTAGCCACCAACTGCGAAAACTTGGCACAGTAACGTTTTTCGTACTGATAGAGTAGGGGCAGATAGAGAAAATCCCGCAGCGGATAGGCGGAGGCTCCTCCATCTAGATGATTGCGTGTCCAACCGTACACGGAACTGTGAATATCTACTACTGTTTTGACTCGCTGACGGTATTCCAGCCGGATAAAAATCTCGCTGATACTCTGAGCGCAGATAATTACATCACATTTTTGCTGATCGACGTATTCATCTATTCGCTCTTGAATGAGCGGCGAACGATAACTAAGAACATTAGCTGGGGTCATCTGTACTATTGCCTCCAGAAAGCGCCCTGTTTGACCGATTAGTTTTGTCAGTCCCTTGCCTGGTTCGGGAATTTCCTGGGGCGGAAATAAGACAAGATGATTGGTAAAGGTTTTTAATTCTTCGATCTGAGTTTCTGTGACATTCTCCACCCGACGGGCAAACAGGGTGACATCATGGTTTTGATGAAGACATTTGATCAGGTTAAAAGTTCTACCCTCGGTTGCCCCGCGACTAGGTGGATAGGGAAAGTTATGGCAAGAAAGGACTAATATTCTCATAATTCTATCTCGGCAGCGGTTTTTGGCAATAATTCTACCGTTTCCTTTAGTTGGCTATATACGGGAATCTCAACTGGGTATTTCTCGATCTGCCCAAGGGTGACTTTTCCCCGTCCTGTTAAGAGCAATACGGGTTGACAACCAGCTTCTAGGGCGCATTCTAGATCACTGGGCGCATCGCCGATAAACAACGAGCCAGCTAAGTCGATTCCGTACTGGTGGGCGGCTGTCAGCAGCAGATAGGGGGAGGGTTTGCGGCAGGGACATCCTTCGTCGGGATGGTGCGGGCAGATGGCAAGATCGTGAAAATGCACGCCCAATTGTCGGTATTCCTCAATCATTCGCCCGTGAATCGCCGCCAGATCGTCCCAAGTGAAATAGCCCCTAGCAAGTCCCGATTGATTGGTAATGATGATCAGCAGATAGCCAGCATCCTGCCACTGTTTTAAGGCAGCCGCTGCCCCGGCGGGAATGCTCACCTGTTCTGGTTTGCTCAGGTAGGGGATATAGTCAATAACTACCCCATCTCGATCGAGAAATAAGGCTTTGTTCTTTTTCGCTCTATCTTCGCTTTTCTGGTCAGAATTGCCCGGAGATGGCGGAGATGGGTATTTTAGGTCATCGTCATTGACGGAAATTGCGGGGAAAGGATTCATTATGTTGGACTTTTTCGAGTCGGGGACTATAATTCTCAGTTCTTCTGTCAGGGACGAGAGCTTGAACCGATGGACAGACAAAATTCGAGGGATTGTCGCGATTTGTGCTAGTTTTCTCGGCTAAATTGCTTCTCTCTACTATCTAGATGTCAGAGTATAGCAATCAGGGCATATTATACGCCGTCAGGCCTTTGGACTTTTGATTATATCAGCAGTATTGTCATGAATTGTTAACATTTTTGTCCAGCCAAACAAAAGTCCAAGACTGGCAAGGGTTGAACCCCCCGTTCAGAAATCCCTCGTCTCGGCCAGAATAGATCAAAAGTTTATTTACAAACAAAACAAATTGTGCTAAGGTTGGGGCGTTTGTGATATATTCCCAGAATAACTGGCAAAAGATCACTCTTTTGACTCGATCGCTCTAGGTTTTTCTAGAACTATCATTAGCCTGTTTTTCTTGTCCCGTGATCAATTCTACCGTGCTAAGGCTTTTGTCCCCAATTAATGGAGAGCGATTCTGGTCTTTTAATACTATTCAATGTAATGACAGAATGATTGAGAGTTAAATTTATTCAACTAATAAAAATTGGAAAATCAAACCTATGCGAATGGTGGAAAAATCAAACAAAAAATTGGATAGTTTCCAGAGTGATCCGTCTCTGTCAATTTTAATCAAGACTGAATTGGAGGAGGCTTATGTACTGAAAAAAAACCTACTAACCGAGACAAAATATCTAGAAAAAATCCAAGAGATTTGCCAAGTATGTATCAATGCTTATCGCAATAACCACAAAGTATTAGTGGCTGGTAATGGAGGCAGTGCCGCCGATGCTATCCATTTTGGCGGTGAGCTGCACGGCCGATTTCTGAAAGAAAGACAGTCTTTACCAGTTCGCGTCCTCAATAGCGATATTGCCAGTTTAACAGCGATCGCAAACGATTATGGCTACGAATATATTTTTAGCCGCCAGATAGAAGCGGAAGGAAACCCTGGCGATGTGTTTATCGGTATTTCCACTTCGGGAAATTCCGCCAATATCCATCAAGCTCTCAAAGTTTGTCAAGTAAAAGGTCTCACTAGCATCGGTTTAACTGGGGCGAAGGGATTAGCTCTAGAGGAAAAAACCGATTATTGTTTGATGATTCCTAGTACCAGTACCCCTCGCATTCAAGAAGGTCATGGTTTTGTTCTCCATACTATTTGTTTAGCGATCGAAGAAGCGCTCTTTCCTAACTAAAATCTCCTAGCAAAAAATCAACCTAAACAGCATACCCATGATCATCAGAACCAAAGCTCCTTTAAGATTAGGTTTGGGTGGTGGCGGAACCGATGTCGAGCCTTACTGTAGTCTTTATGGGGGTTACGTTCTCAACGCTACTATCGATCTCTATGCCTACTGTACAGTCACGGAAATTACCGACAAACAGGTCATTTTTGTTGCCGCTGATCGAGGAGAACAACAAATAGAAACGCTTCAGTTTCCTCTCCCCTATAACGGTGTTCTAGATCTGCATAAAGCGGTCTATAATCGTTTGATTAAAGACTTTAATCAAGGGCAACCTTTGCCGCTGCAAATCACCACTTTTTCCGATGCGCCAGCTGGTTCGGGATTGGGTTCTTCTTCTACCCTAGCCGTAGCCATAGTTAAAGCCTTTGTGGAACTGTTAAAATTACCTCTAGGCGAGTACGATATCGCCCATTTAGCCTACGAGATCGAACGAATTGACCTGGGCTGGTTAGGGGGCAAACAGGATCAGTACGCTGCCACTTTTGGCGGTTTTAATTTTATGGAATTTTATGAACAAGATCGAGTCATAGTTAATCCTTTGCGAATTAAAAATTGGGTGATCAATGAATTAGAAGTCTCTCTGATCCTCTACTATACAGGCATTTCTCGCTACTCATCTCAAGTAATTGAGGATCAAATTCAGAATGTCCAAGAAAAAAATGAGCAAGCGATCACCGCTACCCATCAACTCAAAAAAGAGGCAATTCTCTTTAAAGAAGCACTGCTTAAATCAGATTTTATGGGCATAGCAGAAATTCTGAGAACTTCTTGGGAAGCGAAAAAGAAATTATCCAAATTAATTAGTAATCCGCAGATTGATCGCATTTATCGGGTAGCGAGGGAAACTGGGGCCTATTCAGGCAAAATATCGGGGGCCGGTGGCGGTGGTTTTATTATCTTTATGGTTGATCCTACCAAGAAAATCGAAGTAATAAAAGCTTTGAAATCAGAAGGAGGCCAAGTGATTAATTTTCATTTTACCAAATACGGAACCCAAGCATGGACATTATAGCAAACCAAGGATCGACGGGGAAGGATTATCCCTGTAACCCTAAAAATAGTTTTTAAAAGATTGGCAATAATTAAAATTTTTGAGGTGTATCTATGGATGTAATTATTCTGGCGGGTGGGTTAGGAACCAGGTTGCGGTCGGTGATCAACAGTTTACCAAAACCCATGGCTCCCGTTGCCGACAGGCCTTTTTTAGAATATCTATTAGATTACCTAATCTCTCAAAAAATTACCAACAAATTTTTAGTTTCTGTGGGCTATGAACATCAGAAAATTATCGATCATTTTGGCGATCAATATAAGGAATACGAGCTAAATTATCTGATAGAAGATACACCCTTGGGAACTGGAGGAGCGATCCAGTTGGCACTAAATAAAATTGAAACGGAACAAGCATTAATTGTCAACGGCGATACCTTGTTTAATGTCAATTTATCCGCCTTAATTAATTTACATAATCAAAAGAAATCCCTGATAACTGTTGCTCTGAAGCCGCTAACTGACTTCGATCGTTATAATAATGTTCTCCTAGACGATGACCAAAAAATTATCGGGTTTGAACCCAAAAAATATCAAGATAAGGGCTATATTAATGGCGGCATATATTGTGTATGGAAAAAAATATTGTCTGGCTTTGATCTGCCATCAAAATTTTCTTTTGAGGACGACTTTCTCAAAGTTTATACCGATAAAATTCCTATGTATGGCTTTATTTCTGACGAATATTTTATTGACATAGGCATCCCTCAAGATTACGAAAAAAGTCAGATTGAATTACCTGAACTTTTTAATTCCCGAAATCGGGTTTAACCTCGCGATTAATAGACTTTTTGTGGTTCTTCGGTTTGTCTTATGCAACGGACAGGGTTATAAGGAATGAAACTCTTATAGAGAAAAACATTTGGCTATTTTTGTCAATTGTTTTCGGCCTAGAGCGAACTATTAAATCTCTTGCTAGATAATGATTCAGTCGATTTATGCTACCCTATCGAACCATACCAAGTAACGAAGAACCAGAAATAATGAGGCAGAGAGTAGTTAAAGAGGAAACCCTGACAGCATATAGCTTATAGAGGCAACTTCAATTGAGCCTAGTAATGGATAAAGCCTATCTAGGTGACTTGAGTGATTCGGAAATAAAACCAGATTAGTAAAGTATCACAGAATAATTAGTCATGGTTTCCAGAGACTTTTGATTTTGGTCTTGATGCCATTGTATAACTCCTCGAAAAAGAGATTCCATAAATAACCATACTGGGGAAATCTTTTGACCAGTAAAGCATCGGAAGGAAAAAGAATTCTTGGGCTTTTCATGGAGTAGGGTTTGACTATATATCTTATTTGATTGGGTTCGGGCATCCAATGGCCGATATATATATCTTTTTGAAAAAACTTCGCTTGCAGAAATAACCCTAAAGCTCTATCAAATCCCCAGAGAGGCAACCAAGTTAAAATTTCTCCTATCCTCATATTGCGGACAAAATCATCTAAGGCTTCTTTCACCAAGGTTGTTTTCCAAATGGTATTATTGAAAGGTTCCAGATGACAGCCATGAATATCTTTTCTTTTGGCGTAGGGCCATAAAGCTAGTCTTAACTCGAAAGGATTATCTAGGGGAGCGATGGGAACTTCCACTAAATCTTGGTATTTATCTTGTCTTTTTCTAGAGACATTTAACTGATTGATAGCGGGTAGCTCTGGCCAAGGAGCTTTAATTCTTTCCTCATCGAGATAATCAATTTTCTCCTTATGGAGACGCAAGAGCCAACTTTGGGGAAAATTATCAAAGTAATCTTTCGCTAAGGCAACCACCTCGGGATGCAAGAAATCATCATCATCGAGAGCCAGCACATATTGACCGGAAGCATTGAGAAGACCGACGGCCCTCTGGGCCGTTTCTCCCTGATAAAGACTATGAAAAGTTTTCACTCTGGGGTCTTCTAGGGAAGGGGTAACGGCCCCGGGAGGATAAACTAAAATAAATTCTACTTCCCCTTGAATTGCCAGAAGTTGTTGCAACCAATGTTCGGAAAATTTGCCCAGAGTTGGAGTAACGATTGATAGAATTGGTGAGTTGGTCATGATTAGCTGACTATCCCTCTTTTCCTAGTCGATAAAGCACATATTTTTTGGGAACTTCCCTGAGATTGGTAATCACCAGATTCCACATATATCCATACTGAGGAAAACACTTGACTAGGAAAATTTCTGATAAAATGCCATAGCGATTTAGTCTTCTATATTCGGGGGGATTGTTTTCCATGCGTAACTGTTCTGGAGATGGCATGAGATGACCGATGATTTTCCCTTGGCCTTGCTCGAAAAACTTAGCTTGAATAAATAAACCCAAAAGACGATCTAAACACCAAAAGGGAATATACTTAAACGGACCCATTAATGGTAACAAACTAACGATATCTTTGCAGGTTGCCTGTACCATTTGAGTGAGCCAGACTTTTTTATCAAAATTTTCAGTATGAGGGCCGTGGTGATCTTTTCTTTCGCGCACAAAGCACATCAAATCTAACTTTCTTTTGTCAAAAGGAACGATGGGAATTTCCTTTAAGTAGCCACTTTGAGCGTGGATATCCTGATTTTTGGAGCTTTTATCCCACACCAGTAGTTCTTCTATCTGGGGCAGCGGTTGCCAAGGAGCGGTCAGTTCTTTTGTTTCTCCATACTGAAATCGCTTAGTACAGAGTCTCATCACCCAGCTATCTGGAAATCGCTGGAAATACTGTATAACCATGGTCAAGATATCGGGATGAAGAAACTCATCACAATTAATGGTTAGTGTGTAAGGTGCTGTCGCATTCATCAATCCACTAATTCTTTGAATAATTTCTCCCCGCAAGGGACTGACTATTTGCTGTACCCTGGGGTCGGACGTGGGATACTTAGGTGCTCCTGGTGGATGAACCAAGATAAATTCTACTTCTCCCTTGACCTCGGTCAGCGCATTAAACCAGTGGTCAGCGAATCCTTCTCGGGTCGGAATAACAATTGATAGGCTTGGTGTTGACACCTTGTCCATAATAAAAAATTTTTTCCTCTATTTTTTGATGCCATTGTATCATAGTTCTCCGGCAACAAGGAAAATTTCTGGAAGATCAGAAGGCTGAGAGGTCAAGAGTGGGAATTCAAGAGAAATAAAATCGATATTCAACTTGTTTACCATCCTAAAAACTGATTTCTAGGTTGTTTTATGCTTGAAGAATTAATTATGCCTCAAGTCCGAGATAGTGGTAGTCTGAGAAGCTTATATAGGGTTTGCTGAAAAAGTTTTTCGTGGGGGCAGGCTTCGGCAGTAAGAATTTGGACGTTCGGCAAGCTCAGTCGGGCCGCGTGAGCTTTTGTCGAACGCTCAGCCGAACGGGTGTGGGGTGTAGGGTTTTAGCGATTTTCATCTGGTCAATTATACTAAATCTGTTGAGTATAGGCTAGTTACGAGGAGAGGCACTCGTGCAAGAGGCAAAAGGCAAAGGGGAGAATAAATAATCAGTTTTGGCTCTTCTGGTTTCTGTGTGGAAACGAGGTCTATACTGATGGTTTCTTCGTCAAAATAGCCCTAAAAGTCTTGCCCGATAAGCATTTCACAATTCCATAAGCAAAAATTATCACACAAAGTCGAGAAGAGCCCAGTTTTTAATAACCAGATTTAGTATTACCTAATTTTCAGGGACAAAGTATCTGAATTTTCCCGCCGATCATTCCCAGATATGGTACTTTTTGATTTCCAAAAAGTCTAAAAGTTTTAACCAACAAGGGTTTTAGATTTATTCACCAAGCCCTAGATAGAACCTATCTAAAAATTAGAGATGATCATGATGGCAAAAAACGGTGATTTAGCTTAATTGAGGGCAATTACTGAAAAAATGATGATAATCAACTTGAATTCTCAAAAACGGGTTTAAAATTGATTCATAATTTCCATATAAATATGTTCTAACTGTACCGTCTGACGGGCGATAGAATCAATATTAATGCCATCGAATGCCTGGATAATCTCGCTTAATTCTAGATGTTCATGTAACCAAAAAGCTAAATCTTTGCCGTAAAATTTGGGAGTAAATCCTAATTGTTTCCCTCGATTTATGGCTGCTTCGTGATCCTGGGTATCCATGATAATAATTTCTTTAGCGGGAATGTGCTGACGCAGCTGATTTAAATTACCTTCGGCAATAATACGACCTTGTTTTAAAATTCCGATACGTTGACAGAGACGCTGTGCTTCATCGAGGAGATGGGTAGTTAATAAAATTGTCATTCCCTGTCGTCGTAATTCTCCGATTAAATCCCAAATTTCATAGCGAGATTCGATGTCTAAACCGGTAGTTGGTTCATCAAGAATTAATAATTTTGGCTGATGAACAATAGCCACAGCAATATTCATCCGGCGCTGCATTCCACCGCTTAAAGTTTCCACCGGACTACGGGCGCGATCAAGCAAATTTACTGCCGATAAACTGGCTTTAATCCGATGACGACGCTGGAGGCGATCGAGTCCATAAATCTGAGCAAAAAAGTTGAGATTTTCCTCACAAGTAAGGGATTTGTACAATAAATTTTCTTGCGGGGCAACCCCAATTAATTCTTTAGTAACTCTGGAAATTGGCAAATAATTAAAGGTAATTTCTCCCGATGAGGGTTTTAATAAATTACAAATTAAGTTAATAGTGGTGGTTTTTCCCGCACCATTGGGACCGAGTAAACCATAAATTTCCCCCGCTTCAATATGAAAGTTTAATTGATCTAATACTAAGCGTCTTCCGTAATTTTTTTTGACATTACTAATAGTCAGCATTTTTAATAAAGTAACAAGGATAGTCAGGAGGCAGCAGGCAGGATTAGGGAGTGGAAGATATAGGAAGACAAATCAGTAAATACTCTTGCCTTTTCTAACTGATAACTGATTTACAATCGGCGTTCAAGGTTTAACATTTGTCGATAGGTAAGCCAACCACCTGCTACCATAGCTAGGGCAAAAAGACAGAGAAAGCGAAAATGAGAGCTAATACCTTGTAGATTTTCGCCCTTTGCCCAAACAGCAATTAAAGCTTCATTCATGTGGTAGATCGGGTTATATTTAGCCAGAGATAGAATATTCTCGGGGAATAAAGCAGTCGGAAGAAAAACGCCGCCTAAAATTAATAAAGGAACCCCAAAAGTTCCCACCAAAGCATTAACATCTTCTGTTCTCTTCGCCAGTTGAGTACCGAGGATAAATCCTAAACCCACATAAGCGGTGATACTAAGAAAAATAATTAATAATTCTAGAGGAATTGAGCCTTTAAAAGTGGCTCCATACTGTTTAGCAATAGAATAAACTAAAACCGTCTGACAGGCGGCAATCACACAATGGGCGAGAAAAATGCCGATAAAATAGGAAACACCGCTTAAAGGCGATAAAAATAACCGTTTAATCGTTTGTTGTTCCCTTTCTGCTACTACCGTCGCCACGGTTCCCCCCAAACAACTAAAGAAAAGTGCCGCCCCTACGAGGGTGGGAGGAGTAGCCAGAGCCATCGCCTCGGCAAGCTCAATTTTGCCTTTTTCTGCCATAATATAGCCATTTAAGAGCAGGACAAGGATCGGGAAAATGCCCCAGAGGATTAAGCTACGCCCGCGCCGGATTAATTCTACTAAAATTCGTTGAGCGATCGCTAAAGTTTCCTGCCAATATTTCATAGAATGTTAGTGTAATTGTTTCTCACTGTAGAGAAATAAGTTTTTCTACTTTTTCACTTAGGCTTATTGTAAGTGTTCCAGAGCTTGATCGGCACGCAATCTTACCACTATTTCCGCTTCTGTCTCCCCAATCTGTCCTAAAAGTTCCCGAATCGCCCCGCGAAATGCCGCCGCCGCAATTCCTAATCCCTCCAATCCGACGATCGCCGCATATCTAACCACCCACTCTGGATCCCCTTGCAAAAGTTGCTCCAGTGCCTTAAAAACAGCCTTCTGAGCCTCAGAAACCCGACTTTCCTCCAAATCAGACCAAATTATATTTCCTAAGCCCCTAGCCGCCCCTCGCCGCACGCTAAAGGAAAAATCACTCACCGCCGCCTCAAGTAATAAGTCCAATCCTCGCACATCGCCAATTCCTGCTAGGGCGCGGGTTGCCCAAGCTCTCGCCCCATAATTATAACCGTCTAGGTTGGCCAGTAAATAGGGAACCGCCGCTTTGCCGATGGCGATTAAACCATCCACGGCTGCCACGGAGGCGCCGGGGTTGTTATATCTCAGCACATCGGTGAGGGTGGGTATTGCCGCTTCACTTTTGGCGGCGGCTAAGTTTTCCACGGCGGTTAGTAACCCATTGGCTGAGTCGGCTTTTTCGACGGCAATAATTAAAGTCTCAACGGTGGGAAGCATTGGTTATTAGTAGAGGGGTTAGGGAGTGGGGAAGTGGGGGAGTGGGAAAGTGGGGAAGTGGGAGAAGGGGAGAATAAATAAAAATAATCTCCTGAATACTGACTTGGAGAATACTGACTCCTAACTCCTATCTCCTAACCCCACTAACAAACTTTTAAAGATAATTTTATCGCCAAACTTTTTTCTGTAAAATCTGACTAATTTCTTGGGGAAAAGGACAATCATCGGGAAGGTTAAAGGATTGATAATCTGGGTTATCTCGCAAGCTTTTTAAAGCCGTGGCATAGCAATCTAAAAATACTTGATCCCAGTAGGGTTTTAAACTAGGAGAATCCCTCAAAAGTTCTTCTAGTTCCCGTTGACTGCGTCTAATAGTTTCTTGCCAACCTCGATAATCCTCAACGTAATCAGTATAGCAAAGTTTGAGGCATTGTTCTAAGATGGTCGTTAACCGGCTGCGGAGTTCACGTTTTTGACTTCTGCCCAAACTTTCTATCTCCTCGATCAAGTTTTCCCAGTCAACTTGATCAAAGTTTTTTTGTTTTAACAGAGTGATTGTTTCGTTTAGCCACCCAACATAATCGGTTTGAATTAGCATAAAAACCTCTGGATTTTATGAGTTTGAATTTAGATAAAAAATAACCAATTATTAATTACAATAAACTATCCATTAAAGTGAGAATTTCGGAGATATTTTCGCCCCTAGAATTGTTTTTTAGATGGTTTTCTAAAAGTTCCTTGAGAGCAACCAGTTTCAGACTATTTTCCGCCAAAGTATTAGCGATCGCAGGGGCAGCCGGCAGATAACCCGTAGCACCCAAGTCCATTAAAGCAGAACGACGCAGCTGTAATTCTTCCCCTTGCAAGGCCTTAATCAGAATATCGCCATAGTGGGAGTTAGCTGTGAGTTGATAGAGGGCGCGGGCAGCCGCATAACGGACTTTTTCGACGAAATGCTTTAAAAACGGTTCGATGAGGGGAATCGCTTCCCTCGCTTGCAGGGTTCCCAAGGCTTCGATAATCGCTTCGTAGGGTTGGACTAAATGGGGTTTTCCCGCCACTAAAACGGCCACTTCGATGCCACCCTCTAATAGTTTCTTCAAAGGTGCGATCGCGCTTCGGTCCTGAAGCATTTCCAATGCCTGGGCAGCCGATTCGCGCACATAATAATCTTCGCAGTCGAGACAGGCAATCAAGGCGGGAAGACAACTGAGATCATCTAATTTCCCTAAAGCGCTGGCAGCGTTGCGTCGCAGGGGATAACCGCCATCGGGAGTGCGATCGCTTTCGTCCTCTAAAGCGGCAATTAACGCCGAAATCGCCTCCGGTTGACGAACACGAAATCTACCCAACCACCAAGCGGCATAATAACGCGATCCTAGGTCTTCTCTTTGCTGGATATTAGCGATCGCTTGTTCAACAGTATAGGCCGGATTATCGACGGGAGGAGAGTAAGAATCGCTCATAGACAAGTGAAAATGGGTGTGGGGTGTGGGGTGTAGGGTGTGGGGTGTTGGGTGTGGGGTGTAGGGTGTGGGGTGTGGGGTGTGGGGTGTGGGGTGTGGGGTGTGGGGTGTAGGGTGTGGGGTGTGGGGTGTGGGGTGTGGGGTGTGGGGTGTGGGGTGTGGGGTGTGGGGTGTGGGGGGATGGGGAGAATAAATAAAACCTGTCCCCTTACTCCTGTCCCCTTACTCCTGTCTCCTTACTCCTTACTCCTGTCTCCTGACTGGGAGAATACTGATAACTGACTCAGTTTTTCATAGTTGCCGCGCCATTGCCAATACCAGAATAAATTAAACCCCGTTGAGCATCGAGACTAATGATCACCCCTTCGCGGATAATTTTCGTGGCATTTTTAACCCCGACAATAACAGGAATACCCAATTTTAAACCGATAGTAGCGGCGTGATTGTTCATCGCATTATCTTCGGTGATAATTCCGCCAGCTTTCCGCATCATATCCACATATTCGGCGCTGGTGGTGGGAACGACTAAAATCTCCCCACTACTAAAACTACCCACTTCTCGGGCATTATGGGCCACTCGCGCCCGGCCACTAGCCACACCCTGGCCGATACCTGTACCCTTGCCTAAAAGGGATTTTACCACTTCCACCTTAATTAAATCCGTGGAACCAGCCACCCCTTGCAAAGTTCCCGCCGTCATCACCACTAAATCACCATCTGCGAGGAGGTTATTTTCCTGGGCAAGATTCATCGCCACTTGAAAAGTTTGGCTGGTGGAGGGTAAATCGAGTAATAACATCGGTTTTACGCCCCAAACTAGCTGTAACTGCTGTGCCACTTCTCGATGGGGGGTAACGGCTAAAATCGGGGTTTTGGGGCGAAATCGGGAGACATTACGGGCAGTAGAGCCGGTTTTTGTCAGGGTAATAATTGCCGCTGCCCCCAATTGTTCGGCAATTTGACTAACTGCCGAGGAAATAGCGTTAGGAATCGATTGTTTATTGTTAGAGCGAGCGGCACTATTGATCTGTTCCCGTTCGATCCTTTCGGCAATGCGGGCCATGGTTGCCACCGCTTCGATGGGATAATGACCCACAGCCGTTTCATTGGAAAGCATGACCGCATCAGTGCCATCTAAAATCGCATTAGCCACGTCCGAAACCTCGGCACGGGTGGGACGAGGATTACTGGCCATACTGTCAAGCATTTGAGTGGCGGTGATAATCGGGATGCCTAGCTGATTAGCAGTATTAATCAGGCGTTTTTGCAGGATTGGCACGTCTTCGGCTGGTAATTCTACTCCTAAATCTCCCCTAGCCACCATCACACCATCACAGAGGGATAAAATTGCCTCCATTTCCTCGATCGCTTCGTGTTTTTCAATTTTAGCGATCACGGGGATAGATTTACCCGCACTGGCGATTAATTCTTTAATTTCGAGAATATCTTGGGGATTACGCACAAAACTGAGGGCGATCCAATCCACATCCCACAGCAGTCCGAACATTAAATCTTTTTTGTCCTTATCGGTTAACGCTTTCACCGACAGATAAACGTTGGGAAAATTTACCCCTTTATTACTGGATAAGACACCCCCAACCACCACGCGACAGGAAAGATCACCTTTCAGACGATCCACTGATTCCACCCGCATTTCGACCTTACCATCATCGAGGAGAATTCTCGAACCTTCTGGGACTTCCTGGGCTAGAGAGGGATAGCTAATGGAACTGATTTCCTGATTACATTCCACATCCCGAGAAGTCAGGATAAAGGGTTCCCCCGGTTTCAGGGTAATCGACCCACAGGCAAATTTACCTAAACGAATTTTTGGTCCCTGCAGATCCTGAAGGATGCCAATCGGTTGATTGAGTTCAAAGGCTAACTGACGGATCAGGTTAATGCTGTGACGATGGTAATCGTGATCGCCATGGGAAAAGTTTAATCTAAATGTCGTCGCCCCCGCCTTGATCATCTGACGTAATGTTTCCTTATTTTGCGAGGCTGGGCCAATCGTGGCCACAATTTTAGTGCGACGGGGGAAAGACAGAGAGTGCATAGATAAGCAACTAAATAGGCGAAGTAAGTATAGAGGCGTTTGGTACGCTCCGATCATCTTCTCATAAATAGTTATACCCAGTGAAAAGTTAAAAGTAAAAAAACGGTGAGATCTATAAATCCCACCGTTTTAGATTGTTTAATCAATCAACTCAGCTTAGAAGCGGAAAGTTGTCCGCAGAACACCAACATAAACAGTACCGTCACTGCGGTTGTTAGCGTTGAAGATCGCATAGGCACCAGGAGTGATCAGGATGTTTTTGGTGACTGGGAACTTATACTGAGCTTCCACCATATAGGAAGTGCCATCTTCTTTATCGGAACGGGGTACTTGACCACCTCCGAAAGAAAGGGCCGCACCTTCGGCAAAGAGATCGAGAACGGAAAGGTTAAGGTTCCAAGACCAGATACCAGTGTTATTATCTCCGATCGCAGCATTAACACCAGTGGCCGAGGCGTCGGCATAGCCACCCCATGCCGCTATATTTAATACTCCAGGTATAACTTGGGCGCTACCCTGTAAACCGAAACGGTTAGCTACAGTACCGACGTTTCCGAAGGGTCGCTCAGTCAGAGGGCTGCTGACGTTACCGAATAAACCAGAACGAATATCAGCAGCGGTTTGATAACTGCGAACGTAAACGAAGTTAATATCGGCGAATTTGATAAAGGAGAAACCTACTTGCGCGCCAGCACTGTAGGAACCATTGAACAAACCGTTTCCTTCGTTAGGATTAGAGGCACCACTGCCCGCTAGATAAGCCCCTGTAACTTGGAAAACATCACCGATCTTGAATCGAACCCCTGCACCTGTGCCAGAAGGACCGCGGAAGACGATGTTATTGTAGCGTTGACCGCGAGATAAAGCACCCGTGCCGCTATCGGCAAGGAAGGGGTTAGCAGTGGTGAAAACGTCATCTAGGTTTAACTGGTTAGCACCAACCCAAACGGTGATGTTACCGAAGGGAGTGCCGATGGGAGCGCGGTAGAACAAGTCATCGATGGTGACATCATTGTCACGACCGTCATCGTATGCTAGACGGCTCATATTAGTTCCCGTCGGACCGCTCTGGTTGAAGGTAGAACCAAAGTTACCCGCTTGTAAACGGGTTCTTAACATATCTTTACCAGTGAAGCTGGTTTCAAAGTTGAGACGAACCCGATTGTTGAATACAGCCTGTGCGCCACCTGGAGTACCACCAGGAGAGACAGTTCCGTCGGTATTCGTCACATCAGACCGACTGCCAAACCCATCGGCGATACTGAAGATTACCTCACCTCTGAGTTTGGTGGTGGTAGAAAATTGATTATTTTCCAAGAAAGAAACGCGCTGTTCGAGGTTATCTACTCTGGCCCCTAAAGCCGCTAGTTCGATCTCAAATTCTTGAACAAGACGTTTTAGTTTATCGATATCTTCTCTCAGTACACCCACACCATCTTGAATTAAACGTTCCATGACGTTTAAACAAGCGTTTAAACCGGCGGCAAATTCCCAACGAGTGGTGGCGCGATCACCGCGGAAGGTACGGTCGGGATAACCAACGATACAACCGTAACGTTCCACAAGGCTTCTTAATGCCTCGTAGGCCCAAGCGGTGGGAGATACGTCCCGCAGTTGGTTAACGCTAGTCACCTGGGACATGGAACCTTGATAGACACCTGTATTAATCTGCTGACTACTTTGAGCGCGTTGAATGCGATCGAGTTGCTGCTGTGCAGCGGGATCAATTTTAAGTTGAGGTGTACCGGGCATAGTTTGAGCCACTGCGCTGCCAGCAGCCGCTACGGAAGCACCTAATACTAAAGGAGTTACCTTTACTAAATTCTTGAATAGTTTTGACATGGGTCAATCCTCACACCTTATTCTATGGATTGAATGGACTATGAATACAAACAGACTATATGTTTAGCCTGAATTATAATCACATTCTATGCTAATTCCCTCTTGGCTAGGTTAAGTTAATTTTATGATATGACAGAAAAATTTCTGTCTGACCTTATTAAAATTAGGACCTACTTACTTGACAAATTAACCATGATGTGCATCAAGGAAAATCCCTCCTTTCAGACTTGCGGCGATTAACTTCCCCACGATAGCGATCGCTGAAAAGTGATCAAGAAATCACGTTAAAATGCCCGAAACCCAAAGACCACATTTAGTCAATCCTGTCAATAGGCAATTTCTAAAGATTTTGTTAAAATCTCAGCCTTATCAGTTATCAGTTATCAGATGTGAGTTTTCAGTTCACTGATTACTGTTGACTGATCACTGATAAAATCTCCGCACTCCCCTAACAATAGTTGTGTGAACGAGGGTGGTTAATATATTGCTAGACTTTGGGGTTAGAATATAGCTCGATGCCTAGAGTTAAAAACAGCAGGATTGCTTCTGAAAGCTGAGGGCTAGAGATAAAGACTCGATTCTTAAATTTAAGCACCGAGAAGGGAGATAAAGATGGTCAATTTTGGGCTGAATTCGGCCAGTATCTTAGGAATTTTTCTGGCAGTAGCCGGAGCCGGGTTATACTTCCTGCGCTCGGTGCGGCCGGAACTTTCCCGCGATCATGATATATTTTTTGCCGCCGTTGGTTTACTGTGCGGTTTAATTCTACTTTTTCAAGGGTGGCGACTGGATCCGATTTTGCAATTCGGACAATTTCTGCTGACCGGGGCAGCGGTGTTTTTTGCCTTCGAGACGGTAAAATTGCGGGGTTTAACCACGGAACAGGCCCGCCGCGGCACATCTTTTGTGGATGAACGTCCTGTGAGTCGGGAATATCGGGCTGAATTGGAACCCCTCGACACCTACGAACCAGAGGAACGTTACGAAGATAATCCCCGTTTACGCGGTTACGATGATCCTCGCTCTTCGCGCACTTCTACTTCTAGTTATCAGGACGAGGAACCCCGCAGCACCCGCACCCGTCGGCCGGCCGATACTAGCAGTCGCAAAACGGCTAATCGTCGTCCCCGCAATAGTTCCCCCACTAGCGATCGAGATGTTTATGATCAGCGCCGTAGCGGTGATGATTGGGAAGAAACCAGTTCCCGTCCCCGTCGTCGTCCCGCTAGTGAAGAGACGAGCAGTAAACCGCCCCGCACTAGCCAAAAACGTCGTCCTCGCCCAATAATTGAGGATGATCCGCCATTTAAAGGGGAATACGTCGATTATCAACCGATCGATCCTAGGGATGCTGGCGATCAAGAAGATTGGCAGAAACCGGATAATAGTGAACGGGAGTCGAGTAATGATCATCCGACTAGGTTTGATTATTAAGGAGTAGGTCCGATGACCAAAGCTCCCTTTTTCCTGTTTATCTGCTTGTTTTTAGGGGTTATAGGCGGTTGTAATCTCAATAACCCCGGTTTCTCTACAGGAACCCTCAATAGTCGCTATAATGACGAGAAACCTGCCCTGAGTGGTGATGGTCGTTGGCTGGCTTTGCTGTCTAATCGTCGCGGTAGTAATCAGATACTGCTGTATGATTTGCAGACAAAACAATACCAGACCCTAGGGGGATTATATACGGGTCAAGAAATTACCGATAGCCCTAGTTTAAGCCAAACGGGGCGTTATCTGGCTTATGTGGTGATTATTGAGGGTCGTCCCGTCATCGCTTTATATGATCGCATTACCGATCGTTCTGAGTTATTGAGTCAAAATTATCGCGGTTGGTTGCGAAATCCCCGTCTTAGTCCCGATGGTCGTTATCTTGTCTTTGAATCCGCTCGTCGGGGACAATGGGATGTGGAGGTTCTTGATCGCGGTCCGAATATCGAGTTAGATATTGCCGATGGCAGTCCCGTTGAAAGTCCCAAACCGTGAAACGTTATTTTTTTATTAGTCTTGTTGCTGTAATTAGTTTGTTAACTGGATGTGCGGGTTATCCCAGTTTATTGTCTTTTCCTTTCGATCGAGGGGGGAGAAGTTTAAATAGTGCTGCTAGTGAATTAACTCCCTATCTTGCCTCTCGCTATCTCGTTTTTGCTTCCGATCGCAATGGTTCCCAAGCTATCTATCTTTTTGATGCTATTGATCGCCGTTTATTGCCTTTACCTGGCCTAAATTCTCTCGATCAGATCGCTTCTAGTCCTTCCATTAGTGAAGATGGTCGTTATATCGTTTTTACTGCCAGTCGTCAGGGAAAAACGGCTATTTATCTGTACGATCGACAAACTCAACAGAGAAGGGAAATTGCTCCCGATCTCCTCGCGGAAGTACGCAATCCGATCATCAGTGCCGATGGTTCTAAAGTGGCTTTTGAAGCGGCAAAAAATGGGCAATGGGATATTATGATTTACGATCTATCCGGACGGGTATTAGTCAATGAAAATCAGTGATCATTAGACCTCTTGTAAAAATCAAAAATTGTTGTTAGGGTTAGGAGTCCGTAGCCAGTAGCCAGTAGTCAGGAGAATTAAGAATGAATAATAATCAATTAAATAGTCTATTGACATATTTAATGCCATTTACTCCTTATTTTTGCCGTTTTTGAAACCTCAAAAATTATCCTAAACCCATAGCTTTTAGTCGATGTTCTAGAAACTGTTTTCCCTGTTTTTCGCCGTCAGCGATCAGACGCTGGATATTGGCAGGAGAGCGATCAAGTTTACTTTCATAGTTGAGACTATTGGCTAATTCTGCAGACATTTCGATCATCGGGATATGGTAATCTTGATCGGGATCTTCTGGGAAAGATTTAGGAATTTTAAATGGTTCTGTTAAGGCAATCTCCCGCAAGAATTCCTCTTTAAAGGCTCCTTTAAGAAATAATTGATTGAGAAAATCAATCTGATCGAGACCTTGAAATAGGGAAACATTGCCTTCTAATTCATTGCGGCGATCAGCAATATCATCGGATTGCACGGGGATCTTATCTCTAGAGGTGGGATTAATTTTAATTACCCAAATTTCATCGGGAATATTTTCGATTCCAACAAATTCACGGCGAATTAAAGAACGGATGGGGGGATTATCAGAAAATAGTCCATCCCAGTAGGCCATAGTTTCAATGGTGACAGCAGGAAAAATGTTAGGAACACAAGCAGAAGCTAGGATATGTTCAATTTTAACTGCTTCCTGGCGCGAGCTAAATTTACTTAACTTTCCTGTCAGGATATTACAGGCCCCAATTAATAAAATTGGGGGTTCTGGTTTAGCTCCCCAAGTGGCTAATTCCGAAAAGTCAATATGCGCTCTTAGTAACTGATCAAAGTTGGTAAAGCGACTGCGTAAACCGTAGGTAGCTATAGAAAATAAGGTTTTAGTAATTGGAGAGGAAGGACTGAGATTATACTGGGGAATTAATCCTTTGCTGGCTAATTCTAGAGCTTTAATAGCTGAGTCATTAAATAGTTGTTCTTGGGGAGTTCGAGCGCTATTATCTTCCCAAAAATCAATCATTCTTTTCCAAACGATGCTATCACCTTTTTTGAGAGCATACCAGGTGAAAAAGGCACAGATAGCACCGCCAGAAGTACCACTGAGACTGACAATATTAAAGTAATCTTGCACTTTATTGTCAAATAATGCTTTTAATGCACCTGCAGTAAAAGCAGTTTGACTGCCGCCTCCCTGACAAGCGATCGCAATTTTGGCTTTCATAAATATCCTTTGAATGGCTTCTATCTAAGCCCTAGGCTTTTAATTTAAGGTTAATTGAAAACCTAGAATCAGAGCCAAAAATATAGAAATTTTTTTGATTTTCAGAAGAGCTGCTCGGTAGATGTTGCCATCACTTTTAGAAAAGGATAGGATTTCAAGGGAATTGTCTAGGCAATTAGCTTAAGCCATCAGTCTTCAGCTAGAACAAGGTGATAATAACTAGAAAAACTGATAACTGATAACTGATAACTGATAACTAATAACTGATAACTGATAGATTAAATCACCGTGCCGTCGGGAATAGTGGCATTTTTGAAAATAACCACGATGCCGCTGCGAACATAGAAACCTAAATCTTCGCGATTAGCTTCTTCCACACGATCTTTGTTAACAATTAAAACATTGGAACCAATGCGAGCATTTTTGTCCACAATTGCCCGACGAATAGTGGAACCAGGGCCAATACCCACGGGAATTTTGGCATTTCCGATCAGACTTTCCCGTTCGGGGAAAGACTCATAAAAGTCGGCTCCCATCAGCATTGTATCCTCGATCGTGCAGTCTTTGCCGACTCGACTACGAATACCTAAAATCGAGTGATGGATGCGACATTCTTTGAGAATACAACCTTCAGAAATCATCGATTCTGTCACCGTACAATTGAGCATTTTTGTCGGTGGCAGATAGCGAGAACGGGTATAGATGGGGGCTTTTTCGTCGTAGAAACTAAAGGCGGGATTGGGTTGTTGAGTCAGGGCGAGATTAGACTCATAAAAGGCTTCAATCGTCCCGATATCTTCCCAGTAACCCTTAAATAAATAAGCCTGAAGATTGTAGTCTTTAGCCGCCGAGGGAATAATTTCCTTGCCGAAATCGGTCTGTTCTTTATTGGCATCGAGCAGATCGATTAAAACATTCTTTTTAAAGACATAAATTCCCATGGAAGCGATGTAGGGACTTTGACGAGCTTGGTCGGGACTTAAGCCTAAAATCGTCGTATCTACCCGCATTCTTTCCAATTCTGCCCCTTTGGGTTTCTCATAAAAATCGACAATTCGCCCCGAATCATTGATTTTCATCACCCCAAAAGCGGAGGCCCGACGTTCATCGATGGGAACCACTGATAAAGTGATATCGGCGTTGGTTTCCCGATGGCGTTCGATGAACTTGCTGTAGTCCATGCGATAGAGATGATCTCCCGAGAGAATTAGATATTCATCGATATCCCAATCCTTCATCGTCCAGATGTATTGTCGTACTGCGTCGGCCGTGCCTTGGAACCATTGAGGATTTTCCATGGTTTGTTGAGCCGCCAAAACTTCCACGAAACCATCGCTAAAACCCGTAAAATTATAGGTACGATTGAGGTGACGATTGAGGGAAGCGGAATTAAATTGCGTCAACACATAGATTTTGTCAATCTGGGAGTTAATACAATTGCTGACGGGAATATCGATTAAGCGATATTTTCCCGCTAGGGGGACGGCAGGTTTTGCCCGCAGTTTCGTTAACGGATAAAGGCGAGTTCCGGCCCCGCCACCTAAGATAATAGCTAATACTTTTTTCACGCGCGTAACCCTCGCGATTGGCTGTTTCCTTCTCAAAGTAAGTGTAGGATGATAGCGCACCTTATTGATAGAGGGGAAACAAAAATCTAGATCCAAAAGTCATCAAGAGGGAATTGATCGGAGTCTTTGCGGATAAATTCGCTAAAATCATGAATTTCTGGGCTAAATCATTAATATTCACCTTTTTTCTTCCTTTACCTTACCTAATGCCCGCCACGGTGACTGGCGATCGCTGTTCTTGGTTAGCCCAAGGTTCCGATGTACAGACTTTCGGTAAACAAGGTCAAAGTGGGAAAGCTGGCAAGGTCGGCAGCCAAGGCAAAAATAGTGACAGTTTAACCCTTTTTCTCGATGGTTCTCCCCTAAAACTCGATATTTCAGGACAAAAAGGGGTTGATGGTGAAAATGGCAGCAATGGCAGCGATGGCAACTGTAGCGGTCAACCGGGCAACGTCACACGAAATCTCCAGGCGGCCGGTGGTGGTAACGGTGGCAATGGGGGTGATGGGGGTGATGGGGGCAATGGCGGCGCTTTAACCCTCTATGCCACTAATTTAGATTTTCTCCGACAAGTAACGGTCAATGCGGCCGGAGGTGCCGGGGGTTTTGGGGGTCAAGGAGGCCAGGGGGGCAAGGGTTGTCGCTGTTCCCAACCCTTCTGGACAATTCAAACCTGCAGCGGTAGGCCAGGTGATGCCAATTATAGCTGTACCACCCGAGAATTTAGCTGTCAGGATGGTCTGGATGGGGCGACGGGTAATAGTGGTCGTAATGGTCGCGAGGGACGTTTAGGACAGTTAACTTTAATTCAAATTGATCGCCCTTTAACTGCCGATCAACCGAGCGCAACTGTTGCCCTTGCGGAGTTAAAAGAACGGGGTTATATTCTCTCTAAAAATAGTTGGGAAACTCGCACTGGGGCAATGTCTTTATTTTCTCCCGGTTCCCTGATCGATGATCAATATCGGATTTTATTAGATCGATCTGAACGTTCTTTTATTTTAATTTGGAATGCGCCCCAAGAGTTTAACCGGTTTGCTAATCAGCGTTTTACTTTAACCCTCGATGATCAAAAGGAAATGAGGGTAACTGTCCCCAGTGAATTGTGGATCGAGGGAACCACTCAAAAACGCAATAATGTTACGGAATTTGTCGTTTATAATGCTGTTTTTGAACGAGATGTCACCCAATTAGAAGCAAAAGGTATTACAGGAAATGGTACTGATTTAAGGCTTTTTCTCGAAGATAAAGCTTCCCAATCAAATTTAATCGGCACTAAATTTAAACTGCGTTATCGCGTCACTCGTTGGCAAGCAGATGACCTGCAAACCAGTCCCAGAACCGATTTTGTCACTCGCTATGAAGGAGATATGCCTGCTAATTTAATCCGACAGGAGGGCAATCAATTTATTCTGGATATCGGTCAATTACCCTTACCCGTGGAATCTTTGCGATCGGGTACGGGGATAGAAATCGAGTTACTTGCTACTCGTTCTTTTGCTGGTTATTCCAAAGAACAAAAAATCGTCATCCGCGACACGATTAAAGGGGCAAATATCCCACGGAGATAAGTCAAAAAAGTCCCCTTCTCCTTTCTCTCGTGCAGTCTTAACCAGTAATTTAGATAGCCAACTTAAGTAGCTGGTTATAGTTAAATTAAAAATAGATTTTAGGTTCGATCCCCCCTTAGTCCTAGGGTTGATTCATAGTAGGGTTGATTCATGAATCAACCCTACCCTTAGTCCCCCCTTGATAAGGGTGGTGTCTGATAATTTTTAACGCCTACCTACTTACCAAAAAGCTTTAAAATATGTTGAGAGGAAGACCGGTTCTTCTCTGGGGAAACCCAGAGAATGCCGCGATCAGCGATCAATGGCTACCCTCAAGGAGAAAATCAAGGGAAAGATGGGCAATATTTTAAGTGTGGCGCCGATGATGGATTATACCGATCGCCATTTTCGCTATTTTTTGCGACAAATTAGCCGTCGTCCCCTTCTCTACACGGAAATGATCACGACGATGGCGATTAAACACGGCGATCGCTATAAGTTGCTGGGGTTCTCCCTAGCAGAAAAACCTCTAGCTTTGCAGTTAGGGGGTGATAATCCCTATCTTTTGGCAGAATGTGCTAAAATAGCCGAAGATATGGGTTATGACGAGGTAAATCTCAATGTGGGTTGTCCTAGTTCTAGGGTAAAAGAGGGCAATTTCGGCGCTTGTTTGATGGCTAACCCGGAATTAGTCGCTAGGGGAATATCGGCAATGAATCAAGCTGTATCGATTCCCGTGACTGTAAAACAGAGAATTGGTATTGATGATCAAGATAGTTACGAAAATATGGCGAATTTTGTCCGTATTGTTGCAGATGCGGGTTGTCAACATTTTACCATCCATGCGCGGAAAGCTTGGTTACAGGGATTAAGTCCTAAGGAAAATCGCACTGTCCCCCCCCTGCGTTACGATGATGTTTATCGCCTAAAAAATCAGTTTCCCCATTTGTTTATTGAAATTAATGGCGGTATCATTAATTTAGAACAGGCTAGACAACATTTACAATTAGTAGATGCAGTTATGATCGGTCGGGCAGCATACGATAATCCCTATTTATTTGCCACAGTCGATCGAGATTTTTATGGGGAATCGGCTACTCCTCCTACCCGGGAAGAAGTAATCAAAAAAATGCTTCCCTACATCGATGAATGGGTGAGTAAAGGTTATAAATTACACCAGATCAGCAAGCATCTTTTACAGCTTTTTGCTGGTCAGCCCGGAACTAAAGCCTGGAAGCGTTATATTAGTGAAAATAGCCATTTTCCTGGGGCCGATTCTGGGGTAATCTGGCAAGCTTTACAGCAGGTAAATTCCCTAAATGATCTGGCCAATTCCCATTAATTTATTTTCTTTTCTATGATTACCCAATCCTCAATTACTGCCGGGGTAAAAAATTCAGCTATGGCGGATTTTGTTTATCAACCTCCCCCGGCAGCTATCACAGCTAAACGTATTTTAATTAAACCTAATTTAGGTTATCCTGTGCCACCACCAGTAACGGTTAGTCTGCCGGTATTAAGTCAAGTTTTGCGGGGATTGAGAGGGGTAAATCCAGGGGCAGAAATTATCTTATTAGAGGGAGTTTGTTCTGCTATTTCTTTGAGAGAAATTATCGATATTTTGGGGGTAAAATCTATTCTCGATCCTGGAATAACTATTCTTGATGCTGATAGTTTAACCCAGCAAGAATATCCGAATCTTTCCCCTTCTCCTGTCCGTTTTCCCTCGATGTTTGCCCCTAAAATTATCGAAGAAGTGGATTGTCGGATCACGATTGGAACCTTAAAACGCACCCATTTAAAGGATAAACCCCTGATTTCTGCTTCTTTAAAAAATCTCTATGGACTCTTTCCCCGTAGTCATTATAAAGCGCGTAGTCCTAACTCGCGGGGGCAATTACATCGCCCCTCCGTACCGCTAATTTTACAGGATGTTTATTTTTGTATCGGTCATCTTTTTGATGGGGCAGTGGTGGACGCTAATCTCAAATATTTTAGTAGCAATTGGCGACCGGATCGAGGAAAATCTATTCCTCTCGGTCAAGTGTTTTGGGGTGATGATATGATTAGCGTGGATCGCAGTGCTTGCCTCTTGGGTGATGAACCGATGCCGAGTTATTTAGATGCGATCGATTTGCTTCGTTCTCAACTTTTAAACGGAACCAATTAAAGTTAATAATTTTTGGCTAAAATAGGCAAACACTTGTATTAAATAAGCTCTGGCTTATTATTTCTACTGCAAAGCCTTCCGCTCCTAGGCTGACATGACGGTATTTTATACTAAATCCTGTTTAAAAAGTATAGGAGAGTGAGGATCACCGGAGCGGGGGGAAATAATCTATAACTGGGTTTTTACGGAAGCGGGCGAGGTAGGGTTTGGCATTCTCCAAGATTACCCCATTGTCGAGTGAACTACTCTTTAGGTTGCCCCAAAACCCCCCTCGGTGAGGATGTCAAGCGTCTATCCAGATGCTGCCGTCTTCGATGCGAAGGGGATAAACGGGTAAAGCTTGGGGTTGAGAAACTGCCGCCATCGCTTTGTTAACCACAGGGGGCCAGGTAATCCAGTCTTTGACAGCACCACTACAGAGATCAAAAGAACTACGATGCCAGGGACAAACGATCGCGCCGTCTTCGGTAATTTTGCCCTTGGTCATCGATAATTTTAAATGAGGACAACGATTACCGACGGCGTGGAATTGACCGTTATTGTTAATCAACAGAATGGAATTTTCCCCCACTTTTACCACTTGACGGGCGCCGGGGGCAAGGGAATCTACAGATAATACTTTTGTCCAACTCATATTTTTATTTAACTAAGGGAGAGATCGAGAATCGTTTCGGGGTAATTTTGGGCAATAATGTCCTGTTTAGCCCATTGTTGGTAATCTTGCAACAATTGACTCATTAAACGCTGTTTAATCCGCAATAAAACCCCTTTTAAGAGACTATTACCGGCGATTTCTAACAGCGGACGCGGGGTTAACCATAATGGTGGTGGTAAGGCGACTTTCACCTCAAGATTGGCTTTTCCCGCTAGATAGGTTTGATTATTTTTTTCCACAGGAGCGAGTTTGCCTTTAACATTGAGGCTAAAGCGATCGTTGATATAATCAATACCTTTGATCTGACAGTCTTCTGATTGCAAAAATATCGTCCCCTCAGAGGTAGCCCAGACATTAAGAATAACCGTGGGCTGAAAATAGTACATATTCAAGAAGTTTAGGGGACGCATTTTTAGGCGAAACCTATTCTCAGACAAGTGTTCTGTTAAGCTAGTCTCAACGATAGCCTGTACTAATCTTTGCGGTTGGCGCAGATAATGCTGAATCGGGATGGTTTGTTCAGCAACAACAATTTCTAGGGATTCGGCAGCGGTAAAAGTTACTTCCATACGTTGGTTATCTTAAATTTGTCTCCCTTCTTAATTTTACTTTACAAAACTTATACTTTTCGACGGTCCAGATGTAGAAATTTTATCGCTAAGAGGGGACACAAACCAGATTTTTGCCCAAAGTTAGGCCTTTTTCAGTGATCAGTGATCAGTGGGGGGTTTAAGTCAACAGTGGGGGGAGCGGGTTTTTCAAGTTGGATTGGGAGTTAATCATGCTATTAAAAACCGATTCAGTATAACGGTAAAGTTAGACCGTCTTCACCGATAACTTTGGCTGAGTCATAAAGCTTCGATCGTAACGCGCCCACCTTCCACTGCCTCAATCTGAAGTTTAAAGCCATACAAA
>NZ_JADBUN010000050.1:0-11742 GCF_020245625.1 Microcystis sp. M049S2
GGCATTTCGCTGTTATAAGTCAATTGATTTAAAGGTACGTCCTATCTATCATTATAAGGGTGATAGAGTCAAAGCTCATATCTTTTTATGTATGTTGGCTTATTATGTGGAATGGCATTTAAAACAGTCTTTGGCTCCTTTATTATTTGAGGATGAAGAAATTGATGATAGTTGTCTGAATGTGATTAAGGCGAGTCGCAGTGAATCGGTGCAATCTAAAGAGAGAAAAAAACGGAATCAAGAGAACCTCCCTGTGCATAGTTTTCGGACTTTGTTGGAAGACCTGGGGACAATTTGCTTGAATACAGTGGAATGTACGATTAGGGAGGGAAGTTATCGTTTTTCTAAGATAACTCGACCGACCCAACTGCAACAAAAAGCGTTAGATTTATTGGGAGTTTCCCTAATTTGTACCCAGTAACGGGGCGCTGGAAATTCTCTTAATCCCTTCTACAGCACAGGTTATGGCCTTTTGTCAACGGGGAAGTCCAGATATACTAAGGCTTTGAGTTTTTATTAGATTGATATTTATCAACTGTAGAGCATTGCTGGGCAGAGAGGGAACTTGAGGAATTTTCTACAGTGTAAGTTCGGAAGAACCAAATATATTAGCTATTTTCCCCACAACTCCCTAGAATCTTTTAAGATGATCGCCAAGCCTTTTTTAAATGATCCTAGCTTGCAACCAGAGAAAACAAGTCAGTTTAAGCAAGTTTTAATCTCTTTAAAGCATACGGCTATGGCAATCCTCTGGCAAATACAAGAATACGAAAATCAAGAAACTAAACCTCTCAATTGGACAGACTTTTATACCTCGAATAAATCCGTGAATCAATGCGTTATCGACGATTTGGCCGTACTAATTGGCAATTTTCGCTGTTTTCCCTGGGGACAATGCGCTGTTTGTCCTCAGAGTCGGTATTTGCCGCAACACTCGATCGCGCCCTAGAATTGGGGATTAATCACCTAGAAACGGCCAGAGGTTACGGTAATAGCGAAGTTTTTCTCGGTCGCTACCTGCAGCGTCAAGGGGTGCGGGAGCGGGTTTATCTGACTACGAAATTAGTCCCCACTCCCGATCGCCAAACTATGGAAAAAGCGATCGCCGAATCCCTAGAACGATTACAATTAAATTACCTCGATTGTCTAGCAATTCACGGTATTAACACCCGCGAGCATTTAAACTGGATTAAAGACCCGCAAGGCTGCATGAAAGCCGTTTTTATGGCCCAGGAAGCTGGAAAAATCGGCCATATTGGCTTTTCTACCCATGCACCCCTAGAAATTATTCTGGAGACGATCGATACAGATTTCTTCGCTTTTGTCAATATCCATTACTATTTTTTTTGGCAAAGACAGCAACCAGCGATCGCTTTAGCCAGAGCAAAGGACATGGGTGTGTTTATTATTTCCCCTGCTGATAAGGGAGGTAGTCTCCACAGACCTCCCAAGAAGCTAGAGGAATTATGCGCCCCTTTTTCACCCCTAGAGCTAAATTATCGCTTTTTATTGAGTGATCCGCGCATTACTACCCTCAGCGTCGGGGCAGCGATCCCAGAGGAATTAGAGGCAATTATTAACGTATCCGAACGAGATCAGCCCTTAGATGCGGCAGAAATTGCCGTTTTTAAGCGTTTAGAGGCACATTTAACCGATAAATTGGCTACAGATTTATGTAGCCAATGTTATCAATGTTTACCCTGTCCCGAAAATATTAACATCCCTGAAGTGTTGAGACTGCGGAATCTGGCAGTAGCTTACGAAATGACCGATTTTGGCCAGTATCGCTATCGAATGCTGGAAAATGCTGGTCATTGGTTCCCCGGACGCAAGGCGAATAATTGTACTGAATGTGGTGATTGTTTACCTCGCTGCCCGGAAAAATTGCCGATTCCCCAGCTGCTATTTAATACGCACGAACTACTTAACGGCCCACCGCAACGGAGATTGTGGTCATCTTAGGACGAAACCCGAAAAAATTTTTTTTGGGGATCGTCAAAGTGTAAAAACTATCTTAAGATTAACAGGTAAGAGAATTAACTTTCTTGAATTTAAAGAGACAAAAAACAAGAAATAGATTAAGGAGTAAAGGATATGGCACTCGTCCCCATGCGGTTATTGTTGGATCACGCGGCTGAGAACGGATATGGCATCCCCGCTTTTAACGTAAATAATATGGAGCAGATCCAAGCGATCATGCAAGCGGCGGCAGCCACCGACAGCCCCGTTATCCTGCAAGCTTCTCGCGGTGCGCGCAAATATGCAGGGGAAAACTTCCTGCGTCACCTGATCACCGCCGCGGTGGAAACCTATCCTCATATCCCCATCGTGATGCACCAAGATCACGGTAATGAACCCGCCACCTGCTACTCGGCCATCCGTAACGGTTTCACCAGCGTCATGATGGATGGTTCCTTAGAAGCGGATGCTAAAACTCCCGCCACCTACGAGTACAACGTTAACGTTACTGCTGAAGTGGTAAAAGTTGCCCACTCGATCGGTGCTAGTGTGGAAGGAGAACTCGGTTGTTTAGGTTCCCTAGAAACTGGTAAAGGAGAAGCGGAAGACGGCCACGGTTTTGAAGGGGAATTAGATCACTCGATGCTGTTAACCGATCCCGATGAAGCGGTGGATTTCGTCGAAAGAACTCAAGTAGATGCTTTAGCAGTAGCCATTGGTACTAGCCACGGCGCTTACAAATTTACCCGCAAACCCACCGGCGAAATTCTCGCTATTAGCCGTATTGAAGAAATTCATAACCGCTTACCCAATACTCACTTGGTTATGCACGGTTCTTCCTCGGTTCCCGAAGATCTCCTCGAATTAATCAACCAATTCGGTGGCGCTATCCCCGAAACCTACGGTGTTCCCGTGGAAGAAATCCAAAAAGGCATCAAGAGTGGTGTGCGTAAAATCAATATCGACACCGACTGCCGTTTAGCAATTACCGCCGCAGTTCGTGAAGCACTATTCAGCAACCCGAAAGAGTTTGATCCCCGTTTCTTCCTGAAACCCTCGATCACCTATATGCAGAAAGTTTGTGCCGATCGCTATCAACAATTTGGTACCGCCGGTAACGCCAGCAAAATCAAACAAATGTCCCTCGATGATTACGCAGCCAAATATGCTAAAGGGCAATTAACCCAAGTCAGCAAAAAAGTTGTGGCTGTCTAGTAGCTGAACAATTAAGCGATCGCTTAATGGCACCGATCTAGGAGAATTTTTTGGGGTAGTTAACCATAACTACCCTCTTTTTTATGGGAATGCCTTCAAGGGAAAGAGTTGTCAGATAAGAATCGATGGCTCTCTTGGGTTTGGTGGGTAAAATGTATTCTAAGATACAGTTCCGCCAGCGAGTGAGTGGGGTGCATCTCACATTTGCGGGAATACCGACAATCAGCAATTATCAGTGACTCTTAGATGATTACAAATATATCAGCAGCTGCGTGTAAGCATCCCACCGAAAAGCTCATGCGCTCCGGGGTTTGGGTAGGGTTGATTCATGAATCAACCCTACCCAAACGGGTGGTTTGGGGGGTTCTACCCCCCAAAAGCTGGGATTGAGCGATAAAACCGAAAGTAATGCCCGATCTTAGCCGAGAGTTTCCCCGTAAAAATCCCAATTGGTAGATTTACAAAAATGAGATGCACCCAGCGAGTGGAACGAACCACAAAGACACAAAGGACACAAAGATTGATCGCTCCTATATAAGTTAAACTGATCACACAAAGAATAAGAGAGCCAATCGATTTCAGAGAAAAGACTATACTGAAAATAATCAGCAGATCAGCACTTGATTTATAAGAGAAGCAAGATGAGAAAAAAATCGTTGTGGGTGGGATTATTAGTGGGATTTTGGTTTTGTCTGACTTGGATGGCATGGACACCCACAGCAGCCGCCTTTAGCGAAGAACAAAAATTACTACTGCAATCTTGGCGATTAGTCAACCAATCCTATTATGATGACACATTTAATCATCAAAACTGGTGGCAGGTGCGGGAACAATTCATCAAAAAACCCCTCAACGATCGGACGGCGGCCTATAATGCGATCGAACAGATGTTAGCCACCCTCGATGAACCCTTTACCCGTCTCTTGCGACCGGATCAATACCATAACCTACAAATTAGCACCACGGGGGAATTATCGGGGGTAGGACTGCAAATTAATATCAATCCCGACAATGGTTACTTAGAAGTGGTTGCCCCCCTTGCCGGTTCTCCTGCCGAGGCCGCTGGTTTGACTAGCCACGATCGCATTTTGTTTATTGATGGTATCGATACCACTACTTTAACCCTCGATGCGGCGGCGGCAAAAATGCGCGGGACTGCCGGAACAGAAGTTTCTTTGGTGATTCTTCCCTATCAAAAAAGTCAACCAAAAACCCTATCTTTAACCCGTCAACGCATTTCTTTAAGTCCAGTGGTGGCGGTTTTGGATAAAAATTCTAGTTCCTTGCCCATCGGTTATGTGCGCTTAAATCAATTTAGTGCTAACGCTGCTAAAGAAGTCTCGGAAGCGGTGACGAACCTACAAAAACAAGGGGCAAAGGGTTATATTTTGGATCTAAGAAATAACCCCGGTGGTTTACTGCAAGCGGGCATAGAAATCGCTCGGATGTGGATTAATCAGGGAACTATCGTTTATACGGTTAATCGTGAGGGAATTGCCGATAGTTTTGCCGCTGCTGGCAATGCTTTAACCGATGCGCCTCTAGTGGTTTTAGTCAATCAGGGAACCGCCAGCGCCAGCGAGATTTTAGCCGGAGCATTACAGGACAATCAGCGAGGGGTTTTAGTGGGAGAAAAGACTTTCGGTAAGGGATTAATTCAGTCCCTATTCGAGTTACCCGATGGCGCAGGATTAGCGATTACCGTAGCTAAATATGAAACTCCCGGCCACCATGATATTCATAAGTTAGGAATTATGCCGGATCAACTGGTGGCCCAGGAACCGATCACCTATGAGGAAATCGGCACCGAAAAAGATAGTCAATACCAAACCGCGATTCAGTTTTTAAACCAGAACACCGTTTTAGCCAAAGCTTCCTAAGTGGGGTTTACTGAAAAAGTTTGTTGGTGGGGTGAGGCAGGAGATAGGGATTTAGAGATTGAGGGGTTTAGGGGTTTAGGGGTTTAGGGGTTTAGGGAAATTTCAGCCAAATGCTCTACTTCCCCATTTCCCCACTTCCCCACTTCCCCACTTCCCCACTTCCCCATTTCCCCACTTCCCCACACCCCACACCCCACGGCATAGATCGAACAAATTAGCCATTTTTTCCATCAATATCTAAATTAAGATGAAAACCTGTTTGATTTGAAGAGAATGCTAACATCGATTAGAATTTTCCCAGTCCGGGTTTTTCAGCCTTGCAACCTTAACTCATCCTTGATTTTACTGCCATGCAGAGATATATTCGATCGCCCCTAGCCCTAACCCTGAGCATCAGCCTCTTAGCTAACTTTTTAACCGCTTGTAATAATGCCCAAACCCCGGATAACAACGCCTCTAGTCCCACCACCACTGCCCCCGGTGATCAAGGCTTAAAATTAGGAGCCTTACTGCCCATTACTGGAGATTTAGCCGCCATTGGTCAAAATATGCCCGAAGCAGCCGCCCTAGCGGTAGAGACTATCAATGCCTGTGGTGGAGTCAATGGCAAACCCGTCACCCTCGTGAAAGAAGATGACCAAACCGATCCCGCCGCCGGTGCTTCGGCGATGACGAAACTAGCGGAGGTGGATAAAGTAGCCGGTGTGATCGGTTCTTTTGCCAGTAGTGTATCGGGAGCAGCCGTCGATGTGGCGGTGAGAAATAAAGTTATGTTAGTCTCTCCGGGTAGCACCAGTCCCGTATTTACTGACAGGGCGAAAAAAGGCGATTTTCAAGGTTTTTGGGCGCGGACGGCTCCCCCGGATACCTACCAAGCTCAAGCTTTAGCAGTCCTAGCTAAGAAAAAGGGTTTTCAAGATGTGGCCACCGTCGTGATCAATAACGATTATGGAGTCGGATTTGAACGGGAATTCGTGAGTGCTTTTGATAAATTAGGCGGTACTATCACTAATAAGCAGAATCCCGTCCGTTATGACCCGAAAGCTGCCACTCTCGATAGTGAAGCGGCGGCTGCCTTCGCTAACCAACCGGATGCTGTAGCGGCAGTCCTTTACGCTGAAACGGGCAGTTTATTACTACAAGCGGCCTATAAACAGGGGTTGACCAAAGGAGTTACTGTCCTCCTCACTGATGGGGTTTATTCGGAAGATTTCACCAAACAGGTGGGGAAAGGAACCGATGGTAAGTCAATTATTGCCGGCGCCCTAGGTACAGTCCCGGGGGCCGACGGTCAAGCTTTAAGTGCTTTTACTACTCTCTGGAAGGAAAAGACCGGCAAGGATGTCACCGCTTTTGTTCCCCATACTTGGGACGCGGCGGTTTTATTGATGTTAGCAGCTGAGGCGGCTAAATCTAACACCGGGGAAGGGATTCAAAGCAAGATTCGTGAGGTGGCTAATGGTCCGGGGACGGAAGTAACCGATGCTTGTCAAGCTATGGAAATGATTCGCAAAGGCGAGGATATTAACTATCAAGGGGCCAGTGGCAATGTGGATATCGATGAAAATGGCGATGTGGTCGGTAGTTACGATGTCTGGACTGTTAAGGATGACGGCACTCTCAAGGTTATCGATCAGGTGACACCCAATCAGTAATCAGTAATCAGTGATCAGTAATCAATAATCAGGAGGCAAAAGGCAGGAGGCAAAAGGCAGGAGGCAAAAGGCAGCTTTATTCTCCCCACACCCCCGCTCCTTTCTCCCCTCAACACCCACGAAGTCCGTTGACAGCAGCATACTTTGTGCTTTTTGTCAAAAAAACTTTTTTTTTGCAATAAAACTACACAAAAAAAAGATCATCGTTGTGGGTGAAATTGACTCATTTACCCGTCTTGATTAGGATTACCTTCTAGCTGTGGCAAGGGTTTCAAGCGTTGATGTCCAAAAAAGCACAAAATAGGCCACTATGAAATTCAGTAAAATCGCTGTAACCATAATAACATCGTTGTTAAATAAAAATCTTTCTCAATTAATTTTTAAGAATTTGTAAATATTGCGGAATGTTAATTTAAATATTCTCAAGTTTTTGGAGTCAATACATGATTTTTGCTTATCTTTGTCGAACATTGGGTTAGGAGTCGGTCGTCAGGAGATAAGGTGATAGGGTTTTGGGGTTTTGGGGTGTTAGGGTTTTGGGGTCTTGGGGTTTTAGTTCAATTTCCCCACTTCCCCACCTCATAATTCATAATTCATAATTCATCACTGATGACTGAAAACCGAGACAGTTTTCTGAGGACTTTTTTTATTGGTGGGAACTGGATCGGGGTCATTTTCTTCCCTAGCCACCCGGATTAAGAGGGCGGCTAAAAAGAGACTGGCTAAACTGGAACTGCCGCCATAGCTAAAGAGAGGGAAAGGTAGGCCCGTAGTGGGTAAAGAACCAGTAGCCACACCGATATTTAACAGAGATTGACCGATTAAAATAACCATCGCCCCGATCGCCACTAATTTTTTGATGCGATGACGACATTTAACCGCCACGATCAGGGCGAGAGTAGCGTAGAGAAATAGCATGATTAACAGTAAAATACCGCCAATAAAACCAAATTCCTCGCCAAAGACAGCGAAAATAAAATCCGTATCTGGGAAGGGTAGATAAAATAATTTTTGTTGGGATAAACCGTAACCGCTGCCAGTGGTTCCGCCAGAACCGATCGCCAGTAAACTCTGCACTAATTGATAACCATCACCCCGGGGATCCTGCCAGGGGTCTAAGAAAGATAAAATCCGTTTTCTCTGGTATTCGCGGAAAGTAACACTAACCACGGCCATGGTTAAACCCAGTAAAGCACTACTGGTCATGTAGGATAAAGGCAGACCGGAGGCAAGAGCGATCAGCCAGAGAGTTATACCACACAGAGCAGTGGTACTCAAGTTAGGTTGTAAGAGGATGCCGGCTAGAATTAGCCCAAAAATAGCGATCCAAGTTAACCGTTGATTGACATTTAAACGCGGCCATCCACCGAAAACCGCCGCTCCTTGCAGGACGAGAAACGGTTTCATAAATTCCGACGGTTGCAAGAGAATCGGCCCGATTTTAATCCAACGGGTGGCACCATTGATATTAGCTCCCAAACCGGGGATGAGAGTGATCAAAATTAATCCTAAAACTAATAAAATCATCCAGGGGGCGATTTTGAGGAGTTTCTCGATCGGCAATCGCACCAAGAAATTAAAGCCAATTAAGCCAATCCAAAGCCAGATTAATTGGCGGATAAAATAGTATAGTCCGTTATCAAAGCGACTGTCAGCCAGAGCGTAGGAAGCAGAAAAAAGCACCACTAACCCGACTAACAGCCACAAAAAAGTCATCCAGCGCAATAATCGCGCTTCGGCTGACCAGTTTTTCACATCGGGGTCAAAAATAGGAATAATATATTGCCACACGGAGATTTTTCGAGAAGAAGTATCTTGCACAGATTAACCGAGAAGACTAGGCTCGATCGCAGTTTGTTCCACTATCCGACGGCGACATGACCGATTAAACCCGCATTTTCACCGTGCCATTCTAGGGTATCACCGATCGCCTGACCGTCGTGATAGGCAGCCAAGAGAATTTCCGCCGTTTTCCCCCAAACAATATTACCCTGACGATCAAGGGAAATCATGCCCAGATCCCGACCATTAGTTTGGGATTCGTGCATCGATTTCTCCACGGCAGCGGCGAGGGAAAAACCATCGGTGACGCGAATGACCACTTTAGCGGCTAAACACTCATCGATAATATCTTCCCCGACCCCCGTACAACTTACTCCCGCCCATGGATTCGCATAATTGCCGGCCGGCATGGCACTGTCACTAACGCGACCGATTCTTTCTAATCCCTTACCTCCGGTAGAAGTTCCGGCGGCGATGTCTCCTTGTTGATCAAGAGCTACTACCCCGATAGTTCCCCGTCGCGCTGAGGAGTCGGCGAATAAACGGGCCATTTTGCGATTAAAATTCGTCTTTCTTTCCTCCATCCATTCTTGAATCCGATAATCGGTTAGGGGATCATAGAGGGGAATTTGTAATTCTCTGGCCAGATCTGCAGCCCCAATTTCCGAGAGAATGCGATCCTCTTGACTTTGGAGAAATTGAGCCAGGCTAATGGGATTCTGTACCCGCGAGACGTTAATGACACCGCTTAAACGCTGGTGACGACCATCCATCAAGGCTGCACTCATTCGCACCTGACCGTCCGATTGCACCACCGAACCAGTCCCAGCATTAAATCGCGGTTCATCCTCCAGTAACATACATCCTTTTGTCACCGCTTCCACAGCAGTAGCACCATTGTCAAGGAGGTTGTAAATATTCTTGACAATCCCCCGGAGAGAATCGCGCACTGATTCTAAACCACCTTTATCCTCTAGGGAACTCGCTCCCCCATGAATAATTAACTTCGGATTTACTCTGGTCATCGAAAAATTGAGTCCGAAACCCCGTCTCTTGAGGACGGCTTTACCATTAAATAGTAGCGCATTTACACCATCTATCTTGACTTCCCCTTTAACAAAAGGGCATAAACTGTCCTGTCAGCTGCCCGCGCATTTAAATTGCTTAACAGCTTATCATACTAAATCCAGTTATTAAAAACTGATTATTTATTCTCCGTTTTGCCTGAGTGCCTCTCTTGATATGTAGTCCATACTCAACGGATGGCCGTATTACTTCCGATTTTATCTCTCAATCCAAGCCTTTGGGGGGTTCTACCCCCCAAACCCCCCGTTGGGGGCGTGGCGCCGCCCCCAAACCCCCCGCGCATTAGTTTTTCGGTGAGATGCTTACACGCAGCTGCTAATACATCTGTCATAATTTAAGAGGCACTCCTGCAAGGGGAGTGCCTCTCCTGATATGTAGCCTATACTCAGCGGATTTATAGTCATTTCAGATAAGTCTGATACACTCTAGACCGACAAAACCCTTATGAACTCTGGGATTGATATTCTCAATCTTAATTGAAATGACTATAGTATCAAATATTTTTTCGGCATTTTTATTTGAATTAGAGAAGACAAGAAGGGACAACCCAAAAGAAAACCCAACCACCGCCATGGGGAGATTGGGTTTTCCGGTTATCAATTGATTTTAAGGGGCCAAAGCGTTACCGCGCAGGAGAGAACCGATGGTTTTAGCGGTAATCTTCATCTGTACGAGAGGATTAGCGGGAACAACGGTTTTATAGAGATAACTGTCAAAAGTCATCTTCTGTACATCCTTATCGGAACACATTTCCACAAAAGCTTCCCGGGTGGCATCGGTACGGTAGAAAACCCGTTGCAGGATATCTAATACCAGATAGGTCATACCGTATTTCTTATCCCAACGCTTGAGGTAGAGTTTCAATTCGTCCTCTGTGGGAATACGTTGGCCGCCGTTAGTGACTTCGACAATGGTTTCGGCACACATCCGCGCCGATTTAGCGGCGAAATAGATGCCTTCTCCCGAAGACTTGGTAACTGTTCCCGCAGCATCGCCTACGAGGGCCACGCGACCAACTACACGACGAGGACGGGGATGTTCGGGGATGGGGTGAGCTTCCACGCGGATGATTTCGCCCCCTTCCAGACGACGGGCCGCGCGAGCGCGAATACCAGCTTGTAGGTCTTTGATCATGGCTTTATTGACCTTCATTGTGCCAGTACCGACGGCGACGTGATCGTATTTGGGGAATACCCAAGCGTAGAAGTCGGGGGATACGTCTTTTCCTACATACATTTCGGCCAGGTCTTCGTAGTAGGCCATTTTATCTTGGGGGAGACGGATGCGTTCTTGGAAAGCGATCGCATAGTTGTAATCCCCGGCATCAATAGCTTTAGCAATGCGGGAATTAGCACCGTCGGCGCCGATAACCACATCCACCTTCAGAGATTTCATTTCCCCTTGGGAATTGCCGTGGGAGTGATCGGCGTAGTGTAGGGTATAGGGATCGGTGCTATTGGTGGGAATGTCGAGACCGTAAACGGTTCCGTTGATTAAATGCGCTCCTAATTTATGGGCGCGTTCTCTCATAAAACCGTCGAGGACTTCCCGACGACACATTCCGATATATTCCTCTTGATTATCGAGATTAATATCGACTTCGACGTTAGAGGGGGAGATCATTTTCATTTTTCTCACCCGGCGATCGATAATTTCAGGAGGTAGGTCAAATTCGCTCACCATACAGAGAGGAATCGCTCCACCACAGGGTTTAGCATTATCTAATTTGCGTTCAAATAAATAGGTTTCAATGCCTGCTTTAGCTAATGTTTCTGCCGCCGAAGAACCGGCCGGCCCTGAACCCACAACAGCGACTCTTAACACTCAGGTTTTCTCCTACATACTTACGAGCGAGTACGCTTTGCAGTGTACCACAGGGGTTTAGCCGAAAGGAACGATATCCTCCGATTCTGCCCGATCTTGCAACAGTGCTTAACATCCTCTGTTACAAAAGTTTATTTTACTGCCCGTAGATGTTTTTTAATCGATGTGTTGTATTGTGTTACACCCGTAGAGAAAAAAAGTGCTAACCTGCATTATTCATGAAGACTTTGGAAAATCCTCGAAAGCCTTGGCAAGAAGTTCATCTAGCGATCTGGCTGAAAAACAGTCTGTTTTTTGAGATGTCCTCACAATCAGGTTTTTGCCAGTTGGTGAATAATGCA
>NZ_JADBUN010000051.1:0-2728 GCF_020245625.1 Microcystis sp. M049S2
CGGCTCTACCGAACCTGTTATGTAAAACTATCAACAACTCATGCTTAAAAAGCTTATATACTAAGGCTTTGAGTTTTTATTAGATTGATATTTATCAACTTTAGAGCATTGCTGGGCAGAGAGGGAACTTGAGGAATTTTATACAGTGTAAGTGCGGAAGAACCAATCTATCTTCAATTGAATTATAACTACTTACTTAGACCAAGTAATACTAACTCTTTAACCCTTACCATACCCCTAATTCCCTCCCCGATAGTTATCTATGAGCTACATTGACTGGAATCAACTTTCTGCAACTTTCGACATCGCCATTATCGGGGGAGGATTTAGTGGTTCCCTGGTGACAGCGAACCTGTTACGCGACACGGGGACTCCATTATCGATCGCCCTGATCGAGCGCCGAAAACCCCTCGGTACGGGGATCGCCTACGGAACGCGAGACAGCGGCCACCTGCTCAATATTCCTGCGGGCAAAATGAGCGCCTTCGAGGACGATCCCGAACATTTCCTCCACTGGTTAGCAGATAACGGCTATCGATCGATCGAGCCGGCCAGCTTCGTACCGCGTCTAGTGTACGGCAAATACATCCGATCGATCCTAGAAGAAGCGCGGGACAACGCCATTGCCGATCACCGTCTGGAAACATTTACCGATGCGGCGATCGATCTGGTACTCGACGGGGAAAAGGCGACGATTACCCTCAAAGGAGGCAAGAAAATCAGCGCCGCAAAAGTAGTTCTGGCGCTGGGCAATTTTCCCGCAACGGTTCCCCAACCCCTCGCGTCTCTGAATTACCCCTATCTCCGCGACGCTTGGGAGACAGACACACTCGCCGAGCTAAAACCCGACGGGACGATTCTGCTCGTCGGTACGGGGTTAACGATGGTGGATATGGTGATTTCCCTGGCACAAAGGGGATTCACGGGCAAAATCCACGCGGTTTCCCGTCATGGCCTGATTCCCCGAACGCACCGACCCACCGATCCCTATCCCCCGTTCCTCACCCTCGAAACCGCGCCCCAGACCACGCGGGGACTCCTACGGCGAATTCGCGCGGAGGTAAAAACCGCCGAGAGTCGAGGTCACGACTGGCGGGCCGTTTTAAACGCCTTACGCCCGATATCTCAAGGTCTATGGCATTGTCTGCCGATAGCGGAACGCGCCAGATTTCTACGCCACCTGAAAGCCTATTGGGAGGTTCTTCGCCATCGCCTCGCCGATGAGATCGCCAGTATCCTCGACGAGGCTGTAGAATCCGGACAATTAACCTATCATGGGGGAAGAATTGAAACTGCTGAGGTTAAAAACGGCTGTGTAGAGGTTACTATCCGTCAACGGGGAACGGGAAACCTGTTAAATCTACCGGTTGATCGAATTATTAACTGTACCGGCGCGAGTAACGATTACCGGACCATAACCGATTCCCTCGTCGTTCATCTTCGCCAACGGGGGTTAATCCGTCCCCATCCCCTAGGTTGTGGCATCGAAACCGCCGACAACGGGGCAATTCTCGGGCCAGACGGTACGGCATCGCCAACGCTCTACACTTTGGGAAATCCCCGCAAAGGAGATCTCTGGGAAACCACCGCCATTCCCGAACTGCGTTTACAGGCGGCCGAACTGGCCCGGGATTTGTTGCGATCGCTGAAAAAGAGAATTTCTCTCCCCACGGCCTACTCGATCGCATTCCGGCCGGCAGCGCCGATTTTTCGCCAGCTTTTTGATAGGGAATCGAGTACCTACACCTATCTGATCGCTGATTCGGGTACGGGAGAGGCGATTTTAATTGATCCGGTCCTCGAACAGGTTGATCGCGATCGGCAGATTCTTTGGCAGTTGGGGTTAACTCTAGGCTACACGATGGAAACCCATGTCCACGCCGACCATATCACCGGAGCGCACCGCTTACGCGAGTTAACCAACTGTTCGATCCTCGTTCCCGAAAACGCGGAAGTGAGCGATATCGATGGTTATGTGCGCGATGGCGACCTCTGGACCGTGGCAGGTCAGCAGCTAAAAGCGATCGCCACTCCGGGCCACACCGATAGTCATATAGCCTATCTCATCGATGAAAAACGCCTATTAACGGGGGATGCACTCTTAATTCGCGGTTGCGGTCGTACCGATTTTCAGAACGGTTCGCCGGAAGTCCTATACAAGACGGTAACGGAGAAGTTATTCACTCTTCCCGATGATACGCTTGTTTATCCCTGTCACGATTATCTGGGAAGAACGGTCTCCTCGATCGGTGAGGAAAAGCGCTGGAATCCCCGTTTTGCCGGCCGCGATCGTGAGGATTTTATTCAGTTAATGAATAATCTCAATCTACCCTACCCGAAAAAGATGACCGCGGCCTTAAGTGCCAATGCGCGGGGTGGTAAGGTGGTTTTCGTCATGGATTATCAGATTTAGTGAATATTTTATTTTAAAAATTTTTCTTTTTAGGTTTAGGAGGCCGCTCTATACTTTTAGGGGAGGGAGGTGATTGAGGTGGTTCTTGCAATAATTTAATAAGAGTTTGAATAATTTCATCTACGACTTCATCTCTCAAAGTCCCGCATTTTCTTCTAAATAATTTTCTGTCAAGTAGACCTCTTGCATAATTTTTTTATGGTATAATATAAGGTTTTGCTTTTTTCTCAATTCTTAGATTGAAGTGGAAAAAAGAATAAAATGTGATCTTAGGTCAGGAAATCATCTATAATTTTGCTATGTTTATTAGCAAAA
>NZ_JADBUN010000052.1:0-4238 GCF_020245625.1 Microcystis sp. M049S2
TATGATGACTTTATCCCCTGAATTGCAGTCAAGTTTAGAAAGTAAAATCAAACAATTTGAGGAGGAAAGAACCATGCCTTTAATGAGTAATATGGAATTGCGAGGAATAGAACAGGGTAAGAAGATTGGCAAGGAAATTGGAGCGTTAGAAAATGCTCGTGATTTTGTCAAAACAGTTTTGCAAGCTCGCTTAGGTGAAGTTCCTTTAGATGTGGAACAATACCTGAATAAAGTTTCCGTACTATCTACATTACAAGAGATTGTTAAATTAGCAGCTACCGCTAATTCTCTCGCAGAATTTAAGCAGTCTTTGGCAAAAATCCAATCCTAGAACTTCTTTGAGAAACCCGTTTTCTGTATAAATATTAATTTCTGTTACAGGGGTCTTGAAAAATTGGCAATTGTTAGGCTAAAACTGTTAGCAATAAACTGTTGCAGTTAATGTCATGACTTCTCCCCTGTTGCCGATTCTTCCTGTTGTTGACGATGTTTTGTTCGATTTTGCTCAATCTGATGGTTTTTGGGCGAATTTAGAAACAGCCTTTGGCACAAGTTATGATGTGGTTAAAGCGACGCAATTACAACAGCAGTGGCGAAGCCGAAATTTCAGTCAACTTCCTGAGATTGAGGTTGTCAACAGCAGTGTTTTAGGTAGTGCAAATGGCGCTTATGGGATTAGCACCAATAAGATATATCTATCTGAAAGCTTTTTTGCTTCTGCTAGTTCAGATGCTTTGGTTGCGGTGATTTTAGAAGAAATTGGGCATTTTTTGGATGCTCAAATTAATAGGGTGGATACGGTGGGGGATGAGGGAGAATTATTTTCTCATCTGGTGAGAGGGGTTAATTTAACTGAGGCTGAGTTAACTTATATTCAAGCAGAAGATGATCGTACTGTTATTGATTTAGGGGGACAATTTATAGGGGTTGAACAAACAGCACCAATTACTTTAATTGTCAATACTACTATAGATGAGAATGATGGTAGTGCCACTATTGGGAGTGGTTTGTCTTTGCGGGATGCTGTTGCAATTGCTAATAAAAGTCCTAATACTCCCTATATTATTAAGCTGAAATCAGGAACGACTTATGCTTTAACTTATGTTAATAATACGACAACAGGTGATCGCAGTTTGAATACGAATGGTACGATTACCATTGAAACTGATGGAACAGCACTAGCTTCTATTGTTAATAATGCTAGTTATAAACCACCAATTCGGTGGATGGATTATAATTCTATAATATCTAACTCTAGTAAACTTGGAG
This sequence comes from Microcystis sp. M049S2, assembly GCF_020245625.1. Lineage (NCBI taxonomy): Bacteria > Bacillati > Cyanobacteriota > Cyanophyceae > Chroococcales > Microcystaceae > Microcystis > Microcystis sp. M049S2. The sequence goes on from NZ_JADBUN010000052.1 coordinate 1,270, forward strand.
TTACATTAAACAATCTCTATATCAGCAGCAAAGGAGGAGGAAGGGGAATTTACAACAGTTCCAACGGGATATTAACATTAACCAACAGTACAATAACAGGTAATACGGCTAATGTTGGAGGAGGGGGAATTTACAACGATGGAACATTAACATTAACCAACAGTACAATATCTGGTAATACGGCTACTTATGGAGGGGGAATTTGGAACCGTGAAACATTAACATTAAACAATAATACAATATCTGGTAATACGGCTAATTATGGAGGGGGAATTTACAACGGTTTACCCCACTATTACAACGGGGAAAGGGGAACGTTAACATTAAACAATAATACAATATCTGGTAATACGGCTATAAGAAGTGGAGTTGGAAGTGGAGTTGGAGGGGGAATTGACAACTCCTACAGTGGAATATTAACATTAAACAACAACACAATATCTGGTAATACGGCTACTTATGGAGGGGGAATTTCCAACGGGGGAACATTAACATTAACGAATAACATTATTACTAACAATAATGCCAACTTAGGTGGTGGTATTGGCAATTATGGTACATGGAATTCAAATAGTATTATTAGTGGAAATACTGCGAACCAAGTTTGGTATATAAATCCAGATGGACTTTCAGTTGTGGACGAATTCACATGGATTGATTATTCTAATCAAAAAATAACAAATCCAATAGACCCAAAATATCCAAATATATTTGATCAAGTCACTTTTACCGCACTCCCACCCACACCTAATCCTCCACCTAAACCAACGATATCAGTCAGTAATGCGCGGTTTGATGCTCCCGCAGGGAAGGTTATTTTCGAGGTTAAACTGTCCTCAGCTTATGATAAACCGATAACCGTTGATTACTATACCCTTGATGGAAGTGCCAATTCAATAGACCCTAACCAATTAAAAGATTTTAACAATGTTGTCAAAAAAACCCTCTCCTTTTTCCCAGGACAAACCAGTAAACAAATAGAAATTACTGTTTTAGGAAGTGCGTCTCCTACCGACCAAACCTTTGAGATTTTTGCTAGAGACACCGCTTATCGTGATTGGACAGATACGGACAAAGGCAAAGAAGTAGATAAGATCTATGACTATAGTGACCTGGGTTACGAAGGCTATCGTATCAATAAAGTCTTCAAAGATTCTACTACAGGATTTGATGCTTTTGGTTTAACTTCTGATGAAAAATTTTTTCTGGTTTTAGCCAATCCCCTTAATGCCAATGAATTTACATCCAATAGCAATAACTTACTGCAAGATATTGCCAATACTTCAGGCGGTAACAATACCGCCGCCTATACTGCTGGACAGAATCTAATCAACCAACTCACCAGCGCCAATCAATCCTATACCTTCACTGATGGCACAATTTATGACCTTGCTAAACCTCCTGTTTTAGCCATTCGGGGTACTGTATTCTCATCTGGTAAAGATTTATTAAGTGATACTGAAACCGAAGGAGTTGGCTATAATCAATTTACTAACAATAAAGCCGCAGTCAATCAATGGCTTTCAGAAGTATCTAATCCCGTAAGCGGATTGACTCTAAAACCTAATATTACAGGACATAGTTTAGGTGGTGCATTAAGTCAGTGGGTAGGGGGTAGTTATACAGGACAACTCGGAAAGATTGTTACTTTCAATAGTCCGGGTATTTCTCAACAACCCGGCATTAATTTCAACGCTACTAATAACTTAGGTGTCACTCATTACATAACCTCGGCTGATTTGGTTAGCATTGCAGGTTCAAAATATCTGAGTGGAGTCTGGAACTTAGAAAAATATTCAAAACTAACATCTGCAATTACTTTTGAAAAACATTCAGTTCCCGTCTTAAATCAAACTATTACAAGAACTAATTTGTCAAAGCCGACAGATTTAACTCGGAAAGTTGCCAACGGAAATACCACTGATTTAAGTAGTTACTGGTTTACATATTTGCCTGATGCTGATTATTTTGCTCTTCAAGCAGCCGTTACTCTAATAAGTCCAATTCTGGGTGCAGCTTTAACTTATCGTGGAACCGTTGAACTGAATCGAAAAGCAATTGGAAGTGCCATTGATGGTCTTGGAAATATATCCGATGCAGTAACATCCGCTTACAACGCAGCTAAATCTTGGACTTCAGATGCGTGGAATGCGATTATTGGACAGTCTGACAAGAAACTTGGTTTATCTCCATCAACTGCAAATCAAAGCAATTCAACGCAAACGCTTGCATCATCTTTTCTGGACACAAATAGCTATGAAATAGCAACAACAGCTACAGCATCACAGACAATTGATAACTTTTGGGATGCCATACCTGATTGGGGAGATAACGCTTGGCAAGCTACAACTAAATGGTCAGCAGATGCTTGGAAAAGTATCAATCAATGGACACCCCAAACTTGGCAAGCAACAACTACCTGGACAGCAGCCGATTGGGATAAACCATTCTTGACTATCTCAAATCCGACAATTGTAGAAAACAATTCAGGAACAAATAACCTGATATTTAAAGTTACATTGTCAACCACAAGTACCCAAACAATTACCGTAAATTATGCCACTGCTAATAACACAGCAACAGCAGGAAGCGACTATACAGCGAAAACAGGGACTCTCACCTTTACCCCCGGACAAATCAGCCAAGATATTATTATTTCCGTCAATGGTGATACTGCAATTGAACCGGATGAGACTTTCTTGATTAACCTTTCTAATCCTAGCAATGCGCTGATTACAGATAATCAAGGATTAGGAACAATTACTAATGATGATGGTGATAATACCAGTGTCACCCCAATCGAAACCTTCGGTAACACCAAATTAGTCCAAGACACAACTAACAAACTTTACACCCAAATTGGCAATAATAACCCCACTGCTATTAAAATTGGTGCCACTCAGATTACCACAAATATCTACCCTGGTTGGCAAACTCTAGCAGCAGAAACCGTCAACGGAGTCAATCAA
>NZ_JADBUN010000053.1:0-14300 GCF_020245625.1 Microcystis sp. M049S2
CACCCCACACCCCACCCCCCCCACCCCACACCCCACACCCCACACCCCACGCCCCACACCCCCACTTCGGCCTAGGAACCTCTTTGATAATCGGCTAATCTAAAAGCAGCAATCCCTAGATTCAATCCTGACTATGAAACTACAAGAACTTTTAAAAACTATCCCTCTGGTTTCCCCGATTTCTTCTCCTATCGCTTTAGAAACCGAGATTACAGGAATTTCCACCAATTCCCATGCTTGTCAACCGGGAGATTTATTTATCGGTTTACCCGGTACTCGCGTCGATGGCGGCGAATTTTGGCGTTCCGCTTTGGAAAGCGGGGCCCTAGCGGCGCTTATCTCCCCGGCAGCCGCTGCTAAATTTCCCCCCCCGGAGGATGCTTGCGTAATCGTTGTGGCAGATTTAGTTACTGCTACTGCTGCGATCGCTGCTAAATTTTATCATTATCCTGCCCAAACCCTAAAATTAATCGGTGTGACGGGAACCAACGGCAAAACCACCACCACCCATTTAATTGAATATTTTCTCAGCCAAGCAAAGATTCCCACCGCTTTATTCGGGACTCTTTACACCCGTTGGCAAGGATTCCAAGAGACTGCTAATCATACCACTCCTTTCGCTAACGAGTTACAAGCCAGTTTAGCCGAAGCGGTGAGCGCCGGCAATGAAATCGCCGTCATGGAAGTTAGTTCCCATGCACTGGCCCAGGGACGGGTACAGGGTTGTACTTTTCCCGTGACGGTGTTTACTAATCTCACCCGGGACCATCTCGATTATCACCTCGACATGGAGGATTATTTTGCCGCTAAAGCTAAATTATTTAGTCCCGATTATCTGCAAGGTAAGGCGATTATTAACCTTGATGATGCCTATGGTCAACGTTTAGCGGCCTCCCTGTCTCCCCAACAGGTCTTAACCTATAGTGTGTCCGATGCTAATGCCGATTTTTATACTAAAGATTTACACTATCAACCCACGGGAGTGGAAGGGGTGATGGTGACTCCCCAAGGAGAAATAGCCTTTGCTTCTCCTCTAGTGGGTCAATATAATCTAGCTAACCTCTTGGCGGCGGTGGCGGCAGTGTTAGAATGTGGTGTAGATTTAGAGACAGTAATCGCCCAAATTCCCCAATTTGCAGGAGTACCGGGGCGGATGGAACGGGTTAGCATCGCTCCCGACCAAGATATCAGCGTCATTGTCGATTATGCCCATACTTCCGACAGTTTAGAGAATGTTTTAAAAGCTTCCCGACCCTTTATTTCCGGTCGGATGATTTGTGTTTTTGGTTGTGGCGGCGATCGAGATCGGACAAAACGACCGTTAATGGGGAAAATAGCGGCAGAATTAGCAGATTTAGCCATAGTTACCTCGGATAATCCCCGCACAGAGTCTCCTGAAGCAATCCTTGAGGATATTATCGCTGGCATTCCCCCAGAAATTACTGTGCAGGTAATTAGCGATCGCGCTTTGGCCATTGACACGGCTATTCAAGCAGCACAACCGGGAGACGGAGTAATTATTGCCGGTAAAGGTCACGAAGATTATCAAATTTTGGGGACGGAAAAAATCCATTTCGATGACCGCGAACAGGCCCGGGCCGCTTTGATGAAAGTAAAAAAGTGATTAGGGATGATGAATTATCAAGAAAAGCTAACATTAGTTGACAATTGGCACAAGTAGCCAATTTTAAAATCTGTGGTAAGCTGGAAGGGTTTAGGTAAAAATCCCAGTTAGCAAGCAAACGCCATCTTGATAAGTTGCTCCTGCGTTAACTAAGCAATGACACAAAAAAGCGTTACAGGCGCTTTGAATGTTTCAGGCCTCTGGTTTTGGACTTTCGGAGATACCTCCTCTTGAGGAGAATCTCTGAGGGTGCATTTTTGAACTGTCTTAGCAAAAAAGTATCGGTCAACTGGTGACTCTATATGACCTACTGCCTTAATCCTGACTGTCCTCAACCGAAAAACGCCCCAACAGCGTTAATCTGCGAGAGTTGCGGTTCAAAACTGCTTCTGCACAACCGCTATCAAATTCTAGGCATTTTAGGGAAAGGAGGGTTTGGGGCAACCTTTGTCTCATCGGATTTGTCCCTACCAGGTACCCCCCTATGTGTGGTCAAACAACTGCGACCTTGCAGTGATGATGCTAATATTTTTCAGATGTCCAAGGAACTTTTTGAGCGAGAAGCGGAAACCCTGGGAAAACTGGGGGTTCATCCGCAGGTTCCCCGATTATTGGACTATTTTGAAGATAATCAACGGTTTTATCTAGTTCAGGAATACGTTAAAGGTCATAACCTCTACCAAGAGGTAAAAAAACGTGGCCCGTTTAGCGAAGCGGGAGTCAAACAGTTTTTAAGTGAACTTTTGCCGATTTTGAAATATATCCACAAACAAAAGGTAATTCATCGGGATATCAAACCCGCTAACCTAATTCTTCGGCAAACGGATCGAAAATTGGTTCTGATTGACTTTGGGGCTGTCAAAAATCAAGTTAACACTGTTATTGCCAATGTCAATTCTCAAAATGCTTTCACTAATTTTGCCGTGGGTACCCAAGGTTTTGCCCCTCCCGAACAGATGGCCATGCGTCCAGTCTATGCCAGTGATATCTATGCCGTGGGAGTTACCTGTATCTATCTACTCACGGGCAGATCTCCTAAGACTATCGAAGTTGATGTCAATACAGGTGAATTACTCTGGGAAAAATTAGTCAAGGTGAGTCCCCAGTTTGCTAAAGTCCTGAAAACAATGCTGGAAGTCTCCATCCGTCATCGCTACAAATCCGCCCAAGAGGTAATGGATGCTTTAGACATGACCGCTTATGCCGATAGTCTAGCCCAAAGTTTAATCGCGGCTCCAATGGTTACTTCCCCGAAACCACCACAAGATTCAGGTCAAATAGCCACTTCCTTCGTTTCTGGCTCTCTCAACTCTAAATTTCGCCCCAAAAATAAAAATCCAGAGGCCTCTCCAGATAATCTGCCGGGGGCGCAGATGGCCTTTTCAACAACCAATACAAATATACAATCTAAAAACAAAGACCACAGCAGCCCAGATATAACCTTACCGAAGAGAAAACGCCGCTTAGATGAAAAAGCGATTCTCGATGCTTACAATAACGGCCGGCGCAATTTTGCCCAGGAGGAATTATCGAATCTCAATCTGTCTAAAGTACAACTTTTGCGGGTAAATTTCTTTCAATGCAAATTAACAGGAACTAATTTACAAGGGGCGGATCTGTCCAATGCGGATTTGGGCCGGGCTAATCTCAGTCAAGCGATTCTCAAAAATACCAATTTAAATAATGCCTATCTCGGTTATGCAGACCTGGAAGAGTCCGATTTGCGCGGGGCGAATCTCACTGGAGCCAATCTTCGCCACGCTAATCTTAAAAACGCTAATCTTTGCGGTGCCAATCTCTCTGATGCTCAAGTAAATCGAGAACAAATCGTCCTAGCAAAAACCAATTGGTTAACAGTGATGCCCAATGGTAAACGCGGTTCCTGGTAATCTTTTTTCAGTAAACAGTAATCAGTAATCAGTGAAAAGACAGTAGAAAACTTCGATTTAATACTGTCACTTAAAACTCAAATCTGATCACTGATAACTTACCCACTGATAACTGATAACTGATAACTGATAACTGATTTAACCGCGACTTTCCTTAAAGGTTTTGTATGCGGTTTCGGAGTCGAAAATATGGCAATAATCAACAATTCGTTTCATTAATGGCCAAGAAAACTCAGTTTCTTTTAGGTGACTACCCCAATTTTCTTTGAGACTAGCGTGAACTTTGCGGAGGTTATAGGAAGGAATCGCCGTCGAGATATGATGGGGGATATGGACATTAATATCGTGACAGAGAATTTCTACCCAACGGGGATAGCTACAGTGAACTGTTCCTTCTAGTTGCGCTAAAGCTTGATTCCACTCTTCGGGATAGGAAAATTGAATATCGGGGTCTGTGTGATGGACAAGGGTAAAGGTACTCATCCAAAAATGATAGACAAACCAAGGCACCACCCAAAATTTAACGAACCCCCAGACACCAGTGTAGAAAATTAGGGTTGGGAAAAAAATAGCGGCAAAAACTAGGACGACAATCATCGAAAAGCGGGCTTTTTCCCGTTCGTTCTCTTTGAATTGTTCGATGTTGAAGTGTAGAATAGCCCAGTGGGCGATCGAACCGAGCCACCAGAAACGTCCGCGAATGCCGCGATAAAAGAGACGCACTAGGGGATTGGCCGAGTTAAAAGCTTCTAATTCCCAAGGATCCCAAGCATTATCTATCGTTACCATGTTAGTTTTAGCATGATGGCGATCATGGAGGAAACGCCAACAGTGGAAGGGATAGATAAGCGGTAATAGGAAAATATGACCGACAAGATCATTAACCCAGGGTCGATTAGAAAAAGACCGATGACCGCAATCATGGGCGATCACAAAGAATCCCGTTAAAGCTGTACCAGTGAAAATCCAAGCTAAAGGCAGTAAATACCAGGGAGAATAAACTAGCATTGCATAACCCGCAATGACCGCCAAAATATTCGTAATCACACCAAACCAAGCTTTAACTGGGTCTTTCTGGAAATATTCTTTGGGAATGCTTTTAATAATATCTTTCAGTTTAAAGTCTGGCTCGATCGAGGTGATCAACTCCCCATGCAATTTATCCGTCGTTGCCGTCATGAAATCTCCAATTACACTTAGGTGAACCCTTGACAATAAATCAGCTAGGAGGTTTAGCCAAATTCTGCTCTATACCACAAGCCAATTTTTTTGTCAATATATTTTTAACTTTAATTAATAAACTTCCGCGAAGCTTAATAATCCTTTACTTTATATAACATAAGAGGGGATTTTCTGTTTTGGCAAAATTTGCCCCTTGCCTCTTGCCTCTTGCCTCTTGCCTTCAGAAGCTGATAACTGATAATAGGCTTTTTTTAACGATTAGCGGTGTTTTCTAGGGATTTAATCTCCTCCTGTACCTTACGGTGTTCGCGATTTAACTGTTTTTTGACCGATTCGGGGAGTTGTTCCTGTTTTTTCAGGGCATTATTAAAGTAATCTAATGCCAGTTTCAAAGAGCCAGTATTTTTATCCGTATTGCCTTGAATTCTCAGGATTTGACCCTTCAGATACATTAATTCTGGATTATCGGGGGTCGCTTTCAGAGCGTTATCGATAAACTGCAAAGCCTGATCATACTGCTTTAAATCCCGGTAAGCTAGAGCGATACCTCGATCGACCAAGTAATCAGGACTCCCATAGGTTTCTAGCCGTTGAATTGCCTCTTGAGGACTAGAAAAGGGCAAATTAACCGCTAAAATCAAATCCATATAACCCTTTAACAGGTTCAATTCCGGATCCGTAGGATTAACCTTTTCTGCGGTTTCCAAATACTGAAACACCTGTTGTAATCTGGGGATAGCCGATACTGCTCCTTCGGTTTGAAAAACGTAGGTTCCCTCCAAAAAACTCCCCACCGCGAGATACAAATTTCCCCTTAAAGGGTCACTGTCCTGCATTTGTTTGGCCGCTGCCTTAGTTTTCTCGGAGTAGGTTTTGAGGGTGTTCCAATCCTGGTCGGTAAAAGCAAGAGAGGCACGCATAGCATGGGACAAAGGTTCTTGGGGTTCCTTTTCTGTGGCCTCAACAATTAATTTTTTTGCCTCTAGATAGTTACCTTGTTTAAAAATAGCGTTAAAAGCGGCCTCGGTCTTATCACCAATCGCTCGGGGATTGGTTTTGCGGAAAGGATCTCCGGCCAACCCGGGACCAATCCAGTTAACCACTACCATAACAGCCAGCGAAGCACCGATCGCCATTTTTTTCGTTAAACCTAACCTCAGCACCATGGTCAAAAGTCTCCTTGAGCGAATGAAAAAATCTGTCACAATAGAAACGGGTTTCTAGACTTAATTTCCAGTTATTTTCCTGTCAATGCTTTATCTCAAAGATGTGGTTTATCATCCTCCCGCTGCTCTCAATCCCATTTTACAGGGGATTAATCTCGAATTAGCACCCCAAGAATTAGGTCTGATTGTTGGCCCCAGTGGTTCCGGAAAAACGACTCTTTTGGAAATTCTAGCAGGCTTTGCCGATAAAACAGGAGGGACAATTCACTGGCGCGACCAAGAATTAACGGTGCTGCACCTGCAACAATTAGGAGGAATCGTTTTTCAGTTTCCTGAACGTCATTTTTGCGGTAAAACCATCCTTGAGGAGTTGCGTCTCGGTCATCCGGAGATTAAAAGCGATCGCCTAACGGCGGCCTTAAAGGAGGTAGGATTAGAAAATATTCCTCTGGATACTTCTCCCCACAATCTTAGTGGAGGTCAACAGCGTCGTTTATCCCTCGCTGTCCAGTTAATCCGGCAGCCTAATCTGTTACTTCTCGATGAACCTACGGCCGGTTTAGATTGGTCTATGCGTCGTCAATTGGCTAAACTTCTTGCTAGTCTCAAACAACACTGGACTTTATTAGTAGTTAGTCACGATGCTGGGGAATTATTGCCTATTGCTGACCGTCACTGGAAAATTGAACAAGGACATTTGAGGGAAGTAAAAAGTGAAAAAACAGATAGTTGAGATTTTAGGGTTTTGAGGTTTTAGGGTTTTAGGGTTTTAGGGTATTGGGGTTTTTAGTTGAAATTCCCCACTTCCCCACTTCCCCACTTCCCTCATACCTGATAACTGATGACTGATAACTGATAACTGATAACTGAATTAATGATCCTTCCTGAATTATTTGACCTTTGGCAAGAAACCCTAGAATGGCAACCCGATGGGGCCCAACAAGCGCGATTTCAACAACTTTATGAGTTGATTTTAGAGGGTAATCAACGTTTTAATCTCACCCGAATTACCCAACCAGAGGAGTTTTGGGAAAAACATCTTTGGGATTCTTTATCGGGTTTAGCCTGGTTACAAAAATCCCGGCCGGATCTATTGACAAAATCCCTGTCAGTCATTGATTTGGGGACCGGGGCCGGGTTTCCGGGGCTGCCAATTGCGATCGCATATCCCCATTGGTCGGTGACTCTCTTGGATTCCACCCAAAAAAAGATTAATTTTCTTGAAGAAGTTATTGACAAATTAGAGTTAAATAACACGAAAACTCGTTTAGGTCGGGCGGAAATCGTCGGGAAAAACCTTAAACATAACTGTGCTTATGATATCGTCTGTTTGCGAGCGGTAGGTAATGTGGATATCTGTGTTAACTATGCTTTGCCTTTCCTGAAAAAGACCGGAATCGCTATTCTCTATCGTGGTCAGTGGTCCGCGCAGGATAGTTTGAGTTTAGAGGAGAATCTAGGGAAAGCTGGCGGTAAAATCCTCGAAATTGCCAGTTTTACCACTCCCTTGAGCCAAAGCATCCGTCATTGTCTATATATCGGCAAGGGATAACGTTAAGCGGTGAGAGGATGGAAAAAGAAAGCCAAGGCCAGGATAGCATAGGTCGCTAAGAGTAACATTCCTTCTAACCAATTTGATCGCCCATCACTACTAATCGAATTAGCTAACCACACCGCCACAGCCACTGCCACCAACTCAAAGGGATTAAAATTGAGATCCATGGGCTGACCGATAATATAACCCATGATAACCAAAACCGGAGCCACAAACAGGGCGATCTGCATACTGGAACCGACAGCCACAGATACCGATAGATCCATTTTATTCTTAAGGGCGACGGTGACAGCCGTAGCGTGTTCGGCCGCATTACCGATAATAGGCAAAAGAATCACCCCGGTAAACAGCGCCGTTAAACCTAGCTGTTCCGTAGCCTCCTCTAGGGATGCCACCAATAACTCCGATTCTACGGCCACAGCGATGGTAACGATCAATAAAATCAAAGACCAAAACCAGATTTTCGGTTTTGCGGTGCTTTCTCTGGCGCTTTCCTCCTCGATACCGGCAATCCCGACATCGTAGAGATAGGTGTGGGTTTTCATAGAAAATAAGAGACTTAAACCATAGACGAAAATTAACACCGCTGCCACGGCCACGGATAGACGTTGCAGGACTGCTTCCCCGACTCCCGTGGAGGTAAATTCCACCGCAGTGGGTAAAAGGAGCGCCACCACCGCTAAATTCATGGCTGAAGCATTTAAACGAGCGGTTATCGGTTGAAATTCCTGTTCTTTGAAGCGTAAACCGCCTAAAAACATCGATAATCCCATAACTAAGAGTAAATTACCGATAATTGAGCCAGTAATCGTCGCTTTTACCACATCGATAAAACCTTCCCGCAAAGCGACATAGGCGAGAATTAATTCGGTGGCATTGCCAAAGGTGGCATTCATCAAACCGCCAATATTTGGCCCAACCACCACCGCAATCGCTTCGGTGGCTTCCCCCATGTAGGCCGCTAGGGGGATAATGGCTAGACAAGCGGTGATAAAAACTACCGTTCCGCCCCAGTGTAACAGGGAACCGGCGATCGATAGCGGCACAAAAATCAATAGGATGGCGAAAATGGTGTTTTTGCTTAACATAAAGTGGGTGATTTTGTCAAGATAATTTTATTTTGATCGGAGATGGGAACTAGAATCGGATTCTAGCCAAAATTCCCCAGTAGAACCGGTTATTATCCATAATATTGCCCTAAAACCGTCTCTGAGGGACTTTTCTAGGGGTTCGGGGGGTGATTGGGAGGGAACAGTCACCGGTTTAATCATAATTCCGCGACTACCAAAAACAATTTCTCCCACTAATCGCGCCCTTCTCATGTGATTATCGGAAGTGACTAGATAGACACTATCAATACCTTGGGCTTTCAGTTGATCGGCTAGGCTAGTAAAGTTAGTGACAGTATCTCGCGCATTGTAATCGAGATGGAGACGTTCTGGAGAAATTCCCGCTTTTTTAAAAATCTTTTTCACATATCGTCGCGGACTACCGGAAGACACCCAAATCGGTAGATCGGGATATTCCTTAGCCAATTTTGCCGCAAAACGTTCTCGATCGGCATGACCTCCCAAAACAAAAATCGCTTCCGGTTTTAGCCACTGCTGACGTAAATCGTGGTATAACCAGCCTAAACTCGCCAAAATTAGCGGAATAGCCAGCAATTTTAACCTAGATTTGCCTAACTTCCCTTTCAGAGAAACTCGCTTTTTTCTCTGAGAATTAGCCTTGAGAACCATATATCAGTGATCTGTGAGCGGTTGTCAGCCTTCAGCTTTGTGGATTAAAGTGATCGAGGGTGAGGATCATCGAACTCACATTGACGTAGGAGATGGGGATTTTATTCCCTAACTGACCGATAATTTTCCCGGAACTCAGGTTGATTGATGCAGTCTCTTACATTCCCCACCAACGGGCCACCGCTTCGGGAAGGGGTAGCAAAATACTTAATAATAAAGCCAGGGAAAATAGACCTAATAAATCTCGTTTATTATCCAATTCGGTGACATCATTTAAAGCTGGTTGATCGCTGACTGGCATTAATAAGAGAATAATCGCCCAGAGTAAAAAATCTGGCTGCACTAGGGCTAAAATAAACATGAATAATCGAGTTAATTGACCGATAATTATGGCGGTTTTCTGTCCATACATGGCGTGAACAATATGACCACCATCCAATTGACCCACGGGCATTAAATTTAGGGCTGTAACGATAATTCCCACATAACCTGCCACCGCTAAAGGATGTAAATGGATGGCTTTTCCCGCGATTAAATTACTGCCGAGGGCTAGTTTAGCTACGATAGATAAGAGAAAAGAAAACTGCGGATTTAAGGACTGAAAAGTTAATAAACTGCTTTGATTAGTTAGGGGAACTATTTCCGAGAGGGACAACCCCCAAAACAGTAGAGGAATAGCGATAATTATACCCCCCAAAGGACCGGCCACCGCCACATCAAATAAAGCTTTGCGGGTGGGTACAGGGGATCGCATTTGAATAAAAGCCCCGAAGGTGCCGAGGAAGAAAGGAATGGGGATAAAATAGGGCAAAGTAGTTTTAATTTTATATTTAACTGCTGTCAAATAATGGCTGAATTCGTGCAGTCCTAAAATAGCAATTAAGCCCAAACTGTAGGGTAAACCTTGCAATAATAAACTAGAATTATTTTCTAATTGTTGGGCGGTAATGCCACTTAATCCCGCACCGACCACTGTGGTGGTTAAGATAGTTAATAACAATAAACCCAGGGCAAGAAAGGGGCGAGTAACTTTTTCAGTTTCTATGGTTTCTGTTTTTTGCTGCCAGGGATTAGCCACAAGAGCGAAAAAAGGTTGTCCCTGAAAACTTTCTTGGAAAAGCAATAAAAAGCGATCCCCAAAAACCTTTTCCACATTGTTTTTAATCACTTGATAAGCTTCTTCGGGAACTGCTCGCAATTTGCCCCGACAGAGAATTGCTTGGGGACGATAATCGATATTTTGCAGATAATAAACACCCCAAGGAAAACAATCTCGTAGGGATTTTTCCTCTTCAGCAGTGATCGGTTTTAAATCATTTTTAGGTGCAGGATTATCAATATTTTCTAGGACTAAATTCGCTTTTTCCAGTGGTGATGGGGGGCTTTCTTGGGGAGTAACCCGACCCTTCTGTACTAGCCACCAATACAAAAAAGGGCAGATCACAAAAGGACCGAACAGCAAAAATGCCGGCATGGGGGTATCCTCTCCATAGATTAACGTCCAGCCGGTCCAAATAAGAGCCGGAGTCATCAGGACTAACCAAATTAACCATATTGGTGTTGTCGTGACTTTGGCCACGCTACGCTTGACGATAAAATAAGTGAAACCACCAAGAATCCCTAATAACAACCACATTTCCATATCGGCTCTTTTCTCTTGAATAAAAAGCGGCTAATTTCAGCCGGCCTGGTCATCGATCGTGCTAAGTTATAAACCGCATTGATTGTGATTTGGATAGGCAAACCATGCGATCGGAAACCGAATCGTCTCCTTTAGAGGTTAGCAAAACTACAAAACCCCCTCGATTAATTCTAGAAGGTTTATACGCTTTCTCGCCTAATCGGGAAACCCTAGGGGGAACCTCTTATCTTATTGTAGAAAATACCGGCAATATTCTGGTGGATTGTCCTAGCTGTGAGGAGAGCGAGCGAGATTTTCTCCTAGAAAAGGGTGTCCGTTACCTATTTTTTACCCATCGCGCGGGTCAGGGGAAACAGAGCGATTCTCTGCAAAGTTTACTTAATTGCGAGATTATTCTACAGGAACAGGAAGCTTATCTGCTTCCTCACCGTCAAATTACCGTTTTTCAGCAGCAAATCCAGTTATCTCCCACTTGTAGCGGTTTTTGGACTCCTGGCCATTCTCCCGGCTCCTCCTGTCTCTACTGGAACCGTCACGGGGGGGTTTTATTTACCGGTCGTCATCTTCTCCCCGACACCAAGGGTCAACCGCGACCCCTACAGACTGCGAAAACTTTCCACTGGCTGCGGCAATTGCGATCGCAAAAGGCCATTTTAGACCGTTTTAGTCCGGAAACCCTCTCCTATCTTTGTCCGGGGGCTAATACCGGCTTTTTGCGCGGTCGGGGAATTATCGATCGCGCCTACGAAAAAATCAGCGCCAATCCTCTTAACTAAAGACTTTTTAGAAGCTGCATCGTTCAATTCCCAGAAATTATGAATTTAACCGTTAAAGACTTGGGTGAACAGGGATTGCTACCGATTCTGCAAAAATATTGTCCTGCGGAGATTATCGGTGATGATGGGGCGATTTTATCCCTGAAAGAGGGTTACTCTCTCGTTGTCACCACTGATGTTTTAGTTAATAACGTCCACTTTAGCGATATTACCACCTCTCCGGAAGATGTGGGCTGGCGAGCGGCGGCGGCTAATTTATCCGATTTAGCGGCTATGGGGGCAGAACCCCTGGGAATTACGGTAGGATTGGCTTTAACTCCCAATCTAGCCATCGATTGGCTAGAAGGACTCTATCGGGGTCTTAGCTCTTGTCTGCAAGTATATCAGACGGCGATCGTCGGTGGCGATGTCTGTCGGGCCACGGAGATTAACATCAGCATCACCGCCCTGGGACAAGTGGCAAAAAATGAAGAAATTAGACGTTTTAACGCAAAAGTTGGCGATAGTATCGTTATTACTGGTTATCACGGTTTATCGCGGGCTGGATTAGAGTTACTCTTGCACCCTGAAACCGGCAGGAATTTAAATTCCGCCCAAAAAAAGCGATTAATCCAAGCTCATCAACGGCCGCGACCGAGACTTGATTGCATACCACATTTACAAAAAATTGTCAAGCAATTTCCCATCGCGGGCATGGATAGCAGTGACGGGTTAGCAGATGCTATCATCCAAATTTGTCGCTGTAGTGGGGTTGGTGCTGAAATCGAGAGGATTCCCCTGCATCCAACCCTGAAAGAATATGTAGGAGCCGAAAAAGCTCTAGAATGGGCTTTATACGGCGGTGAAGATTTTGAGTTAGTTTTGTGTTTGCCCCCGGACAGTGCCAGAGAATTGCTGGAGAAAGTGGGGGAAGAGGGGGCGATAATCGGTCAAATTGTCCCGGGGAGAGAGATAAAATTAGCCGATGGTAGAAACCTCAGTTTAAGCTCTGGATTTCAACATTTTTAGCCTCTATAAATCGCCAAAACCTTTCTTTTTCTTGATTTTCTTCGGTTTTTTCGGGCTGCCACCTTGACCTCGGAACCCCGGTTGATTGCCACCCCCAAACATTCCGCCACCCATCCCGGGCATCCCCGGCATAGCGGGCATTTGTCCCCGTCCCATCTGTTGCATCATCGATCGCATTCTGGTGAAATTAGTAATTAGTTTGTTAACTTCTGTTTCCGGATGTCCCGAACCTTTGGCAATGCGACGACGACGATTAGGAGACTTAGCCAATAAATCGGGGTTAGCGCGTTCCTCCGTGGTCATGGAATTAATCATCGCTTCCGTGCGTTTTAACTCTTTTTCGCCCTTTTCGATGTCTGTACCGCTCAGTTTGCCCAGACCGGGGATTAACTTCAAGACTCCCCCCAGGGAACCCATATTTTTTAACAGCCGCATCTGTTTGAGGAAGTCATTAAAATCAAACTTAGCCTCTAAAATCTTGGCCTGCATTTTGGCCGCGTCTTCTAGGTCTAACTGTTCCTGAGCTTTTTCCACTAGCGTCAGGACATCACCCATATTGAGGATGCGACTGGCAAGGCGATCGGGATAAAATGGCTCTAAAGCTTCTACTTTTTCCCCAACCCCAACAAATTTAATCGGTTGTCCCGATATTTGCCGCACTGATAGGGCCGCCCCACCACGAGTATCGCCATCAAGTTTGGTGAGAATTGCCCCCGTGATGCCGATTTGTTGGTGAAAAGTGTTGGTAAGACTGGCCGCTTCCTGACCGGTCATGGCATCCACCACTAATAAAGTGTCGTCGGGCTTGACAATTTTCTTGATTTGTGCTAGTTCGCCCATCATCTGGGTATCTATCTGCAAACGACCGGCGGTGTCGATGATAACCGTATCTACGCCCAATTCTTTGGCTTTTTCCACACCTTGACGGGCGATATCGACGGGATTAGCCTGAGAACCCATCTCGAAGACGGGAACATTTATCTGTTTACCGAGGGTGATTAATTGGTCAATGGCCGCCGGACGGTAAACATCGGTGGCCACCATCAGGCAGCTTTTGGACTGTTTGCGGAGATATAGGGCTAATTTGGCGGTGGCGGTGGTTTTTCCTGTCCCTTGCAACCCGGCCATTAAAATTACGGTGGGGGGTTTATCGGCCTGAGCTAGGGGAACGTTGCTTTCCCCCATAATTTTAACTAATTCATCATAGACAATTTTGATAAATTGCTGACCGGGATTGACTCCGGAAATAACTTCAGCACCGAGGGCTTGTTTCTCGACCTCAGCAATAAATCCCTTGACTACCTGTAGGTTAACATCTGCTTCTAATAAAGCCCGCCGGACTTCTTTGAGGGTTTCTTGTATATTGGCCGAGGAGATTTTATCTTGACCTCGTAATTTTTTCCATGCGTCTTCTAAGCGGTCGGCCAGTGCGTCGAACATAGTTTCGGAATTAAATTTTTAACTAGATCGATTTTATCTCAAATGTCAGGGGAAGACCCCCCTTACCCTGTCATTGGTCGGGGATCGGCGGCAAAGTTCGATCGAATGTTAAACTGAGTCTGTCTTAAGTAGGTAGGTGTTAAAAGTTGTCAGATGCCCCCCTTATTAAGCTATCCCTTATAGGGATCTTTCTTAACAATTTTTGCAGTAAGCACTCCAACCCTTATCCTGACTTGATTTCAGTTTTTTCTTTGTCAGTAAGGGTGTCAACAAGGAATA
>NZ_JADBUN010000054.1:0-53108 GCF_020245625.1 Microcystis sp. M049S2
CTTCAGTCAACCACTGTTTTTTTTCTGTTTTTTTTATCTGAGTTAGTCTTCTAGACAACTCTGTATATTTCGGCTTTTTCTCTCCTTGTCGATACAGTTCTTGACAGTAAGCTAAAGTATCGTTCCAGACAACACGCACACACCCGAACAACTGAGACAAAAGCCTCTTTTGTTTGTTGGTTGGGTAAAGGCGATATTGACACCTTGCTTTGATTGAGTTAAAATGTGTCTGTCTGTACCCTATTTTAACTAGGTCTATCAATAATGTCAAGTCATCTACGAAAAGAAAGACACTCTATAATCAGTGATCAGTAAACAGTAAAAAGACAGTGGGAAAATTCTATTTAATACTGCACACTTAAAAACTCACATCTGATAACTGATAACTTACCGACTGATAACTGATAACTGATAACTGATAACTTACCCACTGATAACTGATAACTGATAACTGAGAGGTGCGCCACTGGAAGTTCTTAAGTGTTATATTAAAGATCAAGAAAAGCCGTCGTGAAACGACGGGGTTTTAAACCCAAATTTTCGATAAGCAGCAAGAGCAAAAATCCCCCTTTTCCCATGGCTAATCATCTGGCTGAATCTGAAAGTCTTTATCTGCGAAAACACGCCGAAAACCCGATCGATTGGTGGTATTGGTGTGACAGCGCCCTAGAAATTGCCAGGAGAGAAGATAAACCGATCTTTCTCTCGATCGGTTATTCTAGCTGTCATTGGTGTACGGTTATGGAAGGAGAAGCGTTTTCCGATCGGGCCATTGCCGATTATCTCAATCAGTATTTTTTGCCGATCAAAGTTGATCGCGAGGAAAGACCGGACATCGATAGCATCTATATGCAAGCATTGCAGATGATGGTCGGTCAAGGGGGTTGGCCTCTGAATGTCTTCCTAACACCCGATAGTTTAATTCCCTTCTATGGTGGCACCTATTTTCCCGTGCAACCGCGCTTTAACCGGCCTGGTTTTCTGCAAGTGTTGCAATCTGTACGTCGCTATTATGACGAGGAAAAGGAAAAATTAAGCAAATTCACGGCCGAAATGCTGGGCGCACTGCGTCAATCGGCCATTTTACCGCGAGCAGAGACCAATTTAGCCGAACCTTCCCTTTTAGCCACAGGAATCGAGACAAATACAGCGGTGATTCGGGTTAATCCCAATAACTACGGTCGGCCCAGTTTTCCGATGATTCCCTATGCTAATCTGGCTTTGCAGGGCAGTCGCTTTGGTGACGATTTTGAGGATTCCCTCCGACAAACGGCCTATCAACGGGGGGAAGATCTGGCCCTGGGGGGAATCTATGACCATGTGGGGGGAGGATTCCATCGTTATACAGTGGATTCGACGTGGACAGTTCCCCATTTTGAAAAAATGCTCTACGATAACGGGCAAATTGTCGAATATTTAGCCAATTTGTGGAGTGCGGGTAATCGAGAGGCGGCCTTTGAGAGAGGGATTAAAGGCACGGTTAACTGGCTAAAACGGGAAATGACCGCCCCAGAAGGTTATTTTTATGCGGCCCAAGATGCCGATAGTTTTGAGAAGGCCACGGATGGGGAACCGGAGGAAGGGGCCTTTTATGTCTGGTCGGATCTGGAGTTAAGGGATTATCTCTCGACTGAGGAATTGGGGCTGCTGCAGGCTAATTTTACCGTCACTGCCGAGGGGAATTTTGAGGGTCGCAATGTGCTGCAACGTCGGCAAGGAGGAGAATTATCGAGGGAGATAGAAAATATCCTCGATAAGTTATTTATTCGGCGTTATGGCAGTTCTCAGGCTCAATTAGCTCTTTTTCCCCCGGCCAGAGACAATCAGGAGGCGAAAACCGTCTCTTGGCCGGGACGAATTCCGGCGGTAACGGATACGAAAATGATCGTCGCTTGGAATAGTTTGATGATTTCCGGTTTAGCCCGGGCCTTTGCCGTCTTTGGCGAACCTTTGTACTGGCAAATGGCTACGGTCGCGGCCGAGTTTATTCTCAAGCATCAGTGGTTAGATGGACGTTTTCAGCGCTTGAATTATCAGGGTCAGGCCTCGGTTTTAGCCCAATCGGAGGATTTTGCCTATTTTATTAAGGCTTTACTGGACTTGCAAACCGCTAAACCCCAAGAAACTGCCTGGTTAGAGGCGGCTATCGATCTACAGGGGGAATTCGATCGCTGGTTTTGGGCCGAGGATGAGGGGGGATATTTTAATACTGCGTCCGATCATAGTCTCGATCTGATCGTGCGAGAGCGAGGTTATACGGACAATGCCACCCCTTCGGCTAACGGAATTGCGATCGCTAATTTAGTTCGTCTGTCGCGATTGACGGAAAATCTAGAATATCTCGATCGGGCCGAAAAGGCCTTGCAATCTTTTAGTACCATCCTAGAACAGTCCCCCACCGCTTGCCCCAGTTTATTTGTTGCCCTCGATCACTATCTTCACGGTTTCTGTCTGCGTGCCGCGGAAAGCTCGATCGAACGGCTGTTAGGTCGCTATTTGCCCACTGCGGTGTATCGAGTCGATGCCAGTTTGCCACCTAGCACATTTGGGTTAATTTGTCAAGGGTTATGCTGCCTTGAACCGGCGGAAAATTTAGAACAGTTAGACCGACAAATTGTCGGGGTGATGAGGGGAGAGTCAATACTGCTCGGTTAAGGTTTTTTTCTCTCTGCTCCCCACTTTCCTAGGAAATAGGATCTGGTTTTTGGCTTTCGTTGGCAACTTCTAATACTAAATCCGGGTATTAAAAACTGATTATTTATTCCCATTTTTTGCCTTTTGCATGAGTAGAAAACGGGTTTCTCGGAGAAACCCGTTTTCTGTGCGTTACTCAACGGATTTAGTATTACTTGACCGATAGTTAACTCTTAATCAGAAAAACCTCGCCAAAAAATCTCCCCTTTTTATTTCCAGTAAAAAGGGGAGAAAATATTAGATAGCTTTAGGATTCAGTCATCCATTCCGTATGGAAAAACTCACCTCTGGGTTTATCGGTACGTTCATAGGTATGAGCGCCAAAATAATCCCGTTGTGCTTGGGTGAGATTTTGCGGTAAATTGGCCCGACGATAACTATCAAAATAGTCCAAAGAAGAACTAAAAGCCGGGACGGGAATTCCCAACTTATTAGCCAAGACTAACACCTCACGCCATGCTTCTTGGCGATCGAGGATACTTTGCTTAAATTCCGGCGCTAACAACAAATTCGGCAGCCCCGGATTTTCCGCAAAAGCCTTGCGAATTTTATCCAAGAAACCGGCGCGAATAATACAGCCGCCCTTCCAGATCCGGGCCGATTCCGGCAGACTGATATTATAGTTAAACTCCTGAGAAGCTTTAGCGATTAAAGCCATACCCTGGGCATAGGAACACATTTTCGAGCAGTAAAGGGCATCACGCACCTTATCCACAAATAGTGCCGCATCCCCCGGATAGGTTTCCCCGGGTCCGGGTAACTCTTTTGAGGCTGCCACCCGTTCATCCTTATAAGCGGACATCACGCGAGCATTAACCGCAGCATAAATGGTCGGAATTGGCACCCCCAACTCTAAGGAACTTAACACTGTCCAGCGTCCTGTTCCCTTTTGTCCCGCCGAATCCAAGATTAAATCTACCAGATGATGGCCGGTTTCCGGGTCAACATACTTAAAGATATCGGCGGTAATTTCAATTAAATAAGAATTAAGCTCATCGGTGCGATTCCACTCGGCGAAAGTTTCCTGTAACTGCTGATTGCTTAGTCCTAGACCATTTTTCAGCACGTCGTAGGCCTCGGCAATTAACTGCATATCGCCGTACTCGATGCCATTGTGAACCATTTTCACATAATGGCCCGCACCCCCGGACCCCACATAGGTGACACAGGGACCATCATCGACTTGGGCGGCAATTTTGGTTAAAATCGGCTCTAATTCCCGATAGGCGAACTCTGTACCCCCCGGCATCAGGGAAGGACCGTGCAGAGCGCCTTCTTCGCCACCACTGACTCCCATCCCAACAAAACCCAGTTTAGTGGTCGATTCTAGGTCGCGGGTGCGTCTTTCCGTGTCCTCGTAGAGGGAGTTACCGCCATCGATAATCATATCTCCTTCTTCGAGAAGGGGTTTTAATTGTTCAATCACGGCATCCACCGGCGGGCCAGCTTTTACCATGACCAGAATTTTGCGGGGACGCTCTAAAATTTGGACGAATTCTTCTAAACTATAGGCCGCCTTGACATCTTTGCCGACGGCGCGAGTTTCCATAAATTCTTTAGTTTTGCTGGCGGTGCGATTGTAAACAGCGATGGGAAAACCCCGACTCTCCACATTGAGAGCGAGATTTTCTCCCATGACAGCTAGTCCGATAACACCGAAGGTACGTTTAGTCATAGAAATTCAGTCTCGGCTGATGCGTTCTTCTTCCCCTTTTAGCGCCTACTTTCCCTAGGATAGCTAAACTTTCCCTATTTCTTAAGCCTTGACTAATCAGGAGTCAGGAGGCAGGAGTCAGGAGTCAGGAGGCAGGAGGCAGGAGGCAGGAGATGGGGTTTTAGGGTGTTGGGGTTTTCGGGTTTTAGTTGAATTCCCCACTTCCCCACTTCCCCACTTCCCCACTTCCCCACTTCCCCACTTCCCCAATTCCCCACTTCCCTCTCCCCAGAAAAATTAATGCTAATGTTAAATTAAATTAAGAAAATCCCCATTATTCCTCGGCTTATATGCAGTTAACTTGGCTTGATAGTAATTCTTGGTTAATCGAAATCGGGGGAAAACGCCTGCTTCTCGACCCTTGGTTGGTAGGTTCCCTGACTTTTGGTAATTTAACTTGGCTATTTGAGGGCAAAAAAACCGCTAATCATGCCATTCCCGAACATATCGATCTGATTCTTCTTTCCCAAGGTTTGGAAGATCACGCCCATCCTCCTACTTTACAGGTACTCGATCGCCAAATTCCCGTGGTGGCCTCTCCTAATGCCGAAAAAGTCGTTCGAGCGCTTAATTATACCCATCTCATCCCTTTAACCCACGGTGCTAGTTATATCTTTGACAATGCGATCGAAATTACTGCTGTCCCCGGTTCTCCAGTCGGGCCGACTCTGGTGGAAAATGGTTATGTTATCAAGGAATTAGCGACAAATCAGAGTATCTACTACGAACCCCACGGTTATCATTCTCCTAGCCTCGATTCTCTGGGTAAAATCTCCGTGATTATCACTCCTTTGATTGATTTAAAAATACCTTTCCTCGGACCGGTAATCAAAGGACAAGAAAGCGCCTTAGCAGTCTGTCAACGCTTGCAGCCCGAATATATTATTTCCACCGCTGCCGGTGGTGATATCGAGTTTAAAGGTTTATTGATGGCGGTGTTAAGTGCCGAGGGTAGTCCCGAATCTTTTCAAGAATTATTAACATCCCATGCCTTGCCGACAAAAGTAATTGATCCTCGTCCTTGGCAACCTTTTACAGTGGAATTAGGCGAATGCGTCCCTGGTTTGAGCTAATCTGAGTTAAGGGAAGAATAGAAAAAAGTTAAAACTTTCTTCCCGATTTTTATCTAAAAAAGTAGAATTTTTGTTATATCTTTGCTGGCTACAGATAACATTAATTGTTTGAAAAAACTGGCTCTCTTGAATATTGGATGTAAAATGGGTAAAACCCCACACCCTGCCCCCAGGAAAAACTTTTTCAGCAAACCCTAATTAAAAGTGGCTCTTCTCTGCTAAATTTTCTATGAATCAGTTGCCCTTATTTTCTCAATCAAAATCAGTGCGAGACTTTTATCAACCTGATGCCGAAATAATTCTTTATCAAGGAGATAGCAATAATTTTATCAAGACTATACCAGATAATTCTGTGAGCTTGATTATTACTTCTCCTCCCTACAATTTAGGAAAAGACTACGAAAGAAAAATCTCTTTGGATACTTATCTGGAAACCCAAACCAAAATTATGCGAGAATTCTCTAGAATCTTGCAAGATAATGGCAGTATTTGCTGGCAGGTGGGAAATTTCGTTCAAGAGGGTGAAGTTTATCCTTTAGATATTTTTTATTATCAGCTATTTAAACAAATGGGTTTCTTTTTAAGAAATAGAATTGTCTGGCATTTTGGCCATGGATTACATACCTCTAAAAGATTTTCTGGCAGATATGAAACTATTTTATGGTTGACAAAAACCGATAAATATATCTTTAATCTTGATCCGGTGAGAATCCCCGCTAAATACCCTGGTAAGCGCCATTTTAAAGGTAAAAATATCGGTAAACCCTCTGGTAATCCTTTAGGAAAAAATCCCAGCGATGTTTGGGAGTTTTTAGCACAAGAATGGGATGAGTTACTGTGGGATATTCCTAACGTTAAATCTAATCATCCAGAGAAAACTATCCATCCTTGTCAATATCCGATCGAATTAGTAGAAAGATGTGTTTTAGCCTTGACAAATGAGGGGGATTGGGTTTTTGATCCCTTTGCTGGGGTTGGAACTTCTCTGATTGCTAGTATTATGCACAATCGTCGAGTGATGGGGAGTGAAAAAGAAGCAGAATATGTGAAAATTGCCAGGGAAAGAATCGCCGCTTATTTGCAAGGAAATCTCAAAATTCGTCCTTTAGGAAAACCTATTCATCAACCTAATGGTAAGGAGAAAGTTGCTCAAATTCCCGAAGAATGGCACAATAATATATAGGAATTAACACTGAATCTCCCCAGCAGATTACAGGTTTTTGCTTTCATATACTTGGGTTTTAATGCTTAGTGCCGTCTAACCCATCCTGCAATAATTGATAAGTTTTTTTGTCACCATTTTTATAGAAAACTTTGCAGAATTGTGGCGGTTTCTTTGCCTGTTTTTTCCCAACTAAAAAGCTCGGCGCGTTGACGACTGAGGGACTTTAATTTTAGGCGTAATTGTTCATCAGTAGCGATTTGCTGCATTGCCTCTCTCATCTCATCGATACTATAGGGATTAATTAAAATTGCCGCCTCTCCTGTTACTTCTGGGAGAGAGGAAAGATTAGAAGTAATTACAGGAGTTCCACAGGCGATCGCTTCTAGTACAGGTAATCCGAAACCTTCCCAAAGGGAAGGATAAACTAAAGCAGTTGCTTGGTTTAAAAGTTGCGGCAATTCTTCATAGGAAACATAGTTTAAAAATTGCACTCGTTGAGAGATTGATAATGCTTCTACCTGTTGCTGCAGAGCCGGGGTAAAACGGGGGTCAAATTGACCGACAATTAATAGTTGATATTCGGGATCGATTTGGGAAAAAGCAGTAATTAAACGACCGAGATTTTTATGAGGATCATAACGACCAAGATAGAGAAAATAGGGACGAGTCGCCAGATTTAGAGGGCGAAAATTATGAGAATCATATCCAGAAAGAATCACGGTTATTTTGTCAATAGGTATGTTAAAAAACTTATTAATATCGGCGGCCGTTGCTTGGGAAACAGCGATAATATGTGTGGCTTTTTTCAGGACTTGGGGTAAATAGTATTTATTATAAAAAGTTAGGGGAGAAAATTTCGGAAATCGCAGGGGAATTAAATCATGAACTGTGACAATATAGCGGCAATTTCCATAAATAGGTGCTTCGGGAATGGGGGTAAATAGCAGGGAAGACTTCAATTGTTGATAGGTTTGATAGAGTTGGGTTTCTGTCCAAATTAAGCGCTTAATATTGCCTTTGGTTCCCTGCTCTTGGGTGAGGTTTGCTGACACAGTATAGGTGTTAAAATCTGGGTAACTATTAGAAGTGATTAGGGTAGGATTTAAGTTAGCTAATTGAGGAATGAGATTTTTAGTATAGGTAGTCAACCCAGTATATTTAGTACCGAGAAAAGCGAGATTGATTAATAATTGATGGTTTTTATTCATAGATATTAGCTAGTTAAGTAGGTAGGTGTTAAAAGTTGTCAAATACCCCCCTTATCAACGGAAGATTAAGGGGGTATCAGCACCCCCCTTATCAAGGGGGGATTAAGGGGGGATTAAGGGGGGATCCATCTTCAATTTAATTATAACTACTTACTTATTATAAAAGAGAACGATAAGCTTTTATAGTAGCTTGTGCGGTTTTTTGCCAAGAGAATTTTGCCGCTTGTTTTTTTCCTTTAGTGATTAATTCTTGACGGAGAGAGGTATCACTAATCACCTGATAGATTGCTGCGGCAATTTCTAGGGAATTATCGGGATTAATTAATATTGCCGAGTCTCCCGTGACTTCGGGTAAGGATGCAGTATTAGCAGTTACCACAGGACAACCTAAAGTCATCGCTTCTAAAACCGGTAATCCAAAACCTTCATAAAAGGAAGGATAGACAAAAACATCGGCTTTTTGATAATAATCTGCAACTAAGTCATCAGCAAGATAATCAAGATGTTGAATACTATCTCGAAAGGGAGACTGAGATATTTTCTCAAAAATTGGTTCATACTTCCATCCTTTTTTGCCAATCAGAATCAGATTATGGTCTAATTTATACCTGTCCTTGAGATAGTTAAAAGCAGTGATAAGATTAATAATATTTTTTCGTGGTTCTAGGGTACTAACAAAGAGTAAATAGGGTTTAGTGATGGTTAGAGATGAGGGAGAATTGGGGAGGGAAGAATAACGACTTGCGAGGGGAGTAACAAAAATTTTCTCTGGGGTTACATCTAAATATTCGATAATATCTCGTTTGGTACTTGCGGAGTTAGCAATAACTAAATCTGTCCATTTTAGACATTGTTTAATCCGTTGGGTGTAGGTTTTGACAATCCCCGTGACAAACTCAGGATATTTAATAAAAGTAACATCATGAATAGTCATAACTTTACGACTCTGACGACAAGGATAGACCACATGATCCAATCCGTGGAGAATATCGGGAGAATCAAGAAAGTTTTCTAGATAGGGAATTAGAGGATTAGGAAATCGGGTTAAGATATTGCTAAGACTGACGGGAATTGGTAAACATTTAACCTCTGGATAGGATTGCAGTTTTTCGGGAATAGAAAGATTACCCCGCAGCCAGTTTTTTACCGATGGTTGAAAACAGAGGGACAGGGAAAAGTTTTCTTGGTTTTGTAATTTAGCTAATTCGGCAATCAGATGATAAGCGTATAATCCAATTCCACTAGGATTTTGTCTTATCGGTGTACCATCAACTAAAATTTTGAGCATTTGCGGTTAGATGAGATTGACGGGATAGATATTTTTAAAATTACAGATTCAATTGTCAATTTTGCTTAGGTACTTAAAATCGGCAATAAACTCCACCCTAATAGTTAATGTTACCCTATAGCGCCCCTAAATAGCAGCCTTTTTGGGCTAGGTTACGGTGAATACTTAATTTATCGGGCAATTTTTTCGATTATTGTCCCACCCTACGACTAGGATTGTCAACGGGTACTTATAAGCTAAGACCTATTTTAATCGCCTATCCTTAGATTAGCTGAATGTCCTTGACGAGAAACGCTGTAATTAGTTATAATTACGGAAGAATAGCTTCCCCGTACTTGTGGTGAGCGGAGATTTCTGAAAAGTTATCTCAGGGATGGCTTAGTCCCCTACAGAACAACCAACATCGGGTAATGCCGAAAAATCTTGATTAACTAATGTTTTCACTATGTTTAATCCCTTAGTATCTTTTAAATCCCTAGAAGGCCATGAAGGTGAGGTTAAATGTCTAACTTTTTCCCAAGATGGTCAATTTTTGGCTAGTGGAGATAACGAGTTAACTGTGATTGTTTGGGATTGGCAAAAAAATCAAAAATTTATTTTACAAGGACATGAAAAAGCCGGTTGGTGGGACAAGGGAGTTAACTCTGTTGCTTTTAGTCCCTGTCAAGGATATTTGATTAGTGGAGGAGATGATCAAACCGTAAGAATTTGGTCACTAGAAACTAAAAAATTAATCTCTACCTTAACGGGACACCAAGACAAAGTTACAGCAGTAGCTGTTCATCCCGATGGGGAAATTATTGCTAGTGGTAGTGAAGATAAAACGGTGAAAATATGGTCAGTAAAAACTGGAGAAATTCTTTCTACTTTACAAGGTCATAGCGATAAAGTCCTAACAGTTAAATTTAGTCAAAATGGTCAACTTTTAGCCAGTGGTGGCGGCGAAAATGACAGAACGGTAATTATTTGGAATCTGGGAGAAAAGAGCAGTATTACCTTAAAAGGTCATTCCGATTGGTTTGGAGGTATTTTATCGGTAGATTTCGGCAGTAATAACAAATTTTTAGCCAGTGGCAGCAAAGACAAAACTATTAAAATCTGGGATATTAAAAGAGGTACAGAGGTAAAAACTCTCAGCGAACATAGTGATCATATCAATTCAGTTAGTGTTAGTCCTAATAATCAACTATTAGCCAGTGGTGGTGATGATAAAAGCCTAAAATTATGGGATTTAAAAGCAGGAAAAGCCATTATTTCTATTCCCCATCCCCAGAAAATCTATTCGGTTTGTTTTAGTCCCGATGGTAATTATATTGCCACGGCCTGCCAAGACAAAATCGTGAGAGTTTATGGCACTTCCGAACTACAATCTTTAGCAAGTTGAGCAATCTTTGAGCGGGTGCATCTCATTTTTGTAAATCTACTAAGTTGGAATTTTTAAAGGGAAACTATCTGCCAAAATTGATCGTTACTTCCGATTTTATTCCTCAATCCAAGCTTTTGGGGGGTTCTACCCCCCAAACCCCCCGTCGGGGGACGAAGCGCCTCCCCCGAACCCCGGAGCGCATGAGCTTTTCGGTGGGATGCTTACACGCGGCTGCTGATATATTTGTAATAATTTAAGAGTCACTGATAATTGCTGATTGTCGATATTTCTGCAAATGTGATAGTAAATCCGGTTATTAAAAACTGATTATTTATTCCCCTTTGCATGAGTGCCTCTCCTCGTAACTAGCCTGTACTCAACGGATTTAGTATAATTATCTACTAGAGATCGCTGCTGGTCTGTTCCTCTCGGAAGTAAAGTTGATATAATTGACAGCTAGGCTGGGCTAGGTCGCCTTTTAACTGAATTAAACCCATACTTTCCAGTTTATAGGCAGTAATCGGTTCTAATCGCACTCCCTTATCGGAAGAATTAACCACTTCCCCCATCGCTGTCAATAATTCCGGCTGTTTTTGCAGATTATCCCAGTGATGACGCAGGTGTGCCGCATAAATTCCCCCTTGGGTAGCAGCATTAGGGAGAATATTTTTTTCCCCGCGCACCCGCGCTTCCAGGGCTAAACGGCTAAGATAGGGATGACCAGCGACTAGAGCAATTAAATCCCCGATAAAACGCTGATTATCGTCATTTTTGGGCAATCCGTAGCTACTAGCCAAGTTTTCCAGTTGTTCGAGGCTAAAACCGGGTAATTTAATCGCGCGACCGACATTAAAGGGAGATTGATTAGCGTCCAATTGAATATAGATTTCCGTGGAATTAGCAATCGCTAACCGCAAATTCTGCCAGATTTCTAAATTATTAGCTTCTTCGTGCCAACAGCGCAAAAGCGGCAGAAAATCCCTAGCGATGTCGGGATACTCGAAAATTCTGTCTAAATTATCTAGGGCCAAAAAGAGCGGCCCGTTAATCTGTTCCAAAAGATAGGACTGAAAATAGGTTTGACAACTGATTAAACTGCCAAATAGTTCCTCATCCCAATATTCATCTAATTGAGGCTTTAAACCCAATTCTCGACTAACATTGGCCGAAAACCAGCGACAAAATCGGTCTAAACTGGCAAACATCGCCTTTTCTGCCACTTGACAATTAATATAAACTGTGCTATGTCCCCAACTATCTGCCTGAGCGAGCAGATGTTTAAGAAGAGAAGTTTTACCGGTCTTTTCGGGGGATTTAATGCGAATGAGTGACCCCGGACGATTAATTTCTTGATAACAGTCGCTTTCGACGGGAGGGCGGCTAATATAACTATCTATAACTGATTTTTCTGCTAGTATCGGGACGGGTTGATTTCTCCATTCGGGATATTTGATATCTTTGAACCATTCTCGGAGGATTTGGAACTTACCCGGCCCTTTACTACCTAATTCTAGTTCGGGACAGCCATTATCTTTATCTGCCGAGAAATAGCTATAGATTTTAGTCATTTGTTTTTTATAGGTTTCATGGCTGGCGGCCTCGGCCATTTCCCAAATTTCCTCATCCGGTTTGCGCCAATTTTCATAGGCAAAACGAACCAAAAAAATCTCCTTTAATTTGCCTTGAACACCGTATTCTCTAGCTAGATGTTTAAGAAACTCGTCCCATCCCTGTGGTTTCATCCAGTTCTACTTTATTCTACTTATATTCCCTTTTTTTCCATGTTAACCCCTTTTTCCCTCTTGGCAATGGGACTGACATCCGAGCGGGAAGGCCCTATGGTAAAAATAGGTCAATTACCTGATGGTGTCTAAGGGAGTAAAACCATGAAAATCTCGTTAACCTTGTTTGTTCTGGCCTCCTTGCTGTTAGGTTCAATTCCTCACACTTTAGCGGTTAATAGTCAAGATAACCATTTTGACCGTTCCTCTTGGCCGCTAATTTTACAAAACCGTGACTGTAAGGGTGATAAGGACGATAATTGCAATTAGTCCTGATTATCTCGGTTAAGGTTGTTAATCTATATCCCCCACCGATAAAAAAATCGTGGTCGGGATTTTTTTTATCTCATCGGCTGCAGATAGCTTTTATCAAGATAATTTCTAGATTCAAGACCAATTATCTCAAGAAGTCGCCTGTAATTCCTCTAAACGTGCTAAAACTTCGGCACTGTGAATGGCAGGATTTACCCCTAAATAAATCTCTTTTAAAATCCCATCGGGATCGATAAGATAGGTATGACGCAGGGAAACATAACCCATCCAAGAACCATAAGCTTTACTAACATCTCCGGTAGTATCTGCCAGTAAGGGAAATTTTAACCCCTCCGAGTCACAAAATTCCGCATGAGAATCGACATCATCGGCACTTACCCCTAAAACTTGCGTATTTTTAGCCATATACTTCGGCAAATCCTGCTGAAAACGTCGCGCTTCTAGGGTACAGCCGGGGGTAAAATCCTTGGGATAAAAATACAAAACTACCCATTTACCCCGATAGTCAGATAGGGAAATATTCCCTTCTCCCGTGTTAGTCGGTAGGGTAAAATCGGGTGCCGGTTGATTTAAAGGGGGTTGGGGGCCACCTAAAGCGTTAGCATCGGGAATAAAGGCAAAAAATGCCAGAATTACTGCAATTAAAAAACTCAACAGTTGACGACGAGACATAATCAGTTATCAGTTATCAGTTATCAGTTATCAGTTATCAGTTATCAGTTATAATCATTTCAACTAAGATTGAGAATATCGGCTCTTCTAGGTTATGTGTGATAAGTTTAACTTACATAGGATCGATCTTTGTGTCCTCTGTGTCTGGAGTGGTTCCTTTCACTCCCGCGCCAGCAGGACTGTATCTTAGAATACATTTTACCCACCAAATCCAAGAGAGCCGAATATCAAGGCCAGAGTTCATAAGGGTTTAACTGGTCTAGATTGTATCAGACTTATCTAAAATGACTATAGCAGTCATTCTAGTAAAAAATCCTAGGGTTAGGGGAAAATCGGCGGCTCTCTTATTATTTGTGTGATAAGTTTAACCTAATACGGGAGCGATCGATCTTTGTGTCCTTTCCCTCGTTCCTGTCACACTGGGAAAATCAACTGTCACTCTAGCTTAATATTCTTTACATAACTTGACAAGGAAAGGGCGAGGTAAAGGGGGAAAATAGATCGAGCTTGTCTTCATCTGCCTAACGATCATGTCTATTGTCACCCTTAACCCCCTTCAATCCCATCAAGATTTAGTCATCGATCCGGGTAAAATCACGGGATTACGGGGAAAAATCACCATCCCCGGCGATAAATCTATATCCCATCGTTCCCTGATGTTAGGAGCGATCGCCGAAGGAGAAACCGTTATTCATGGGTTATTATTGGGCGAAGATCCCCGCAGTACCGCTAGTTGTTTTCGTGCCATGGGTGTGGAAATTTCCCAACTCAACAGCGAGAAAGTGATCGTCAAAGGTAGGGGTTTAGGCAATCTTGAGGAACCTTTAGAAATCCTCGACGCGGGCAATTCCGGCACGACGATCCGCTTAATGTTAGGATTATTGGCCGGTCATCGGGACCGTTTTTTTGTCGTTACCGGTGATGCTTCCCTGCGATCGCGTCCCATGTCCAGGGTGGTGAAACCCCTCAAGGAAATGGGGGCGCAAATTTGGGGCAGAAAAGCCAATTCTTTGGCTCCTTTGGCCGTTTCTGGGGAATCTCTGCAACCGATCCACTACTATTCTCCCGTTGCTTCTGCACAGGTAAAATCCTGTCTTCTCCTCGCAGGACTGTTAACGGAGGGGAAAACCACGATCACGGAACCCGCTTTATCTCGCGATCACAGTGAACGGATGCTGCGCGCTTTTGGGGCAAATATTGAGGTGGATGGGGAGACTAATAGCGTCACGGTGACGGGTTATCCCACTTTAACCGGACAAACGGTGATTGTACCCGGGGATATCAGTTCGGCAGCTTTTTGGTTGGTAGCGGGAGCAATCGTGCCTAATTCCGAGTTATTAATCGAAAATGTGGGAATAAACCCGACTAGAACCGGAGTTTTACAGGTTTTACAGGCAATGGGAGCAGATATCACCCTCGAAAATCAACGGGTGGTGACGGGGGAACCAGTGGCGGATCTGCGGGTGAAATCCAGTCCACTACAGGCAACCACGATCGCCGGTGAGATTATACCCCGTCTGATCGATGAAATTCCCATTCTGGCAGTAGCGGCGGTTTTTGCCCAAGGAACGACAATTATCAAGGATGCCGAGGAATTACGGGTGAAGGAAAGCGATCGCCTGACGGTGATGGCCACCCAACTCGATCGCCTAGGGGCAAAAGTAACAGAATTACCCGATGGTTTAGAGATTACCGGCGGTACGGGCCTATTAGGCGCGGAAGTGGACAGTTTTACCGATCATCGCATTGCCATGAGTCTAGCGATCGCTGCCCTCAATTCCCGTCAACCCACCACTATCCATCGCGCTGAAGCAGCTGGCATTTCCTACCCCGATTTTTTTAGCACCTTACAGCAAATTTGTCAAGAGTAGAAATATTAAGTTTTTATGCGAACGGGCGAAGGGTAACTGGTACAATTGCAGAAATACCGAAAATCAGCAATTATCAGTGACTCTTAAATGATGACAAATGTATCAGCAGCTGCGTGTAAGCATCTCACCGAAAAACTAATGCGCTCCGGGGTTTGGGGGGTTCTACCCCCCAAAGGCTTGGATTGAGTGGTAAAATCGGAAGCAATGACCAATTTTAGAAGATAGTTTCCCTTTAAAAATCCCAACTCAGTAGATTGACAAAAATGAGATGCAGCCTTTAAATACGTCTTAGCTTAAATCTTCTGATAGTTTTAAAATTGACAGCGTACTCGGCCACCTGTGTGATAATCGAGTTCATCGATCGAAATAGCGGAAAATAGAAGCGTCCCTAACTCGCATTTCCCTGAAAAATATCTCCCTATCTACCCCACTCCCGTCTTCTATTCCCCACCGATAATGGAAATCATCGCCCAATTAGAGAAAGTTTCCTATATTTATCCCGAATCCTCCAATCTAGTGCTTAAAAATATCTCTTTAGCAATTCATCGAGGAGAATTTTTAGGTATTATCGGGCCCACAGGTGCGGGAAAAACTACTCTCTGTTTAACTCTTAACGGTATTGTCCCCCAATTTTACGGAGGGCGTTTTTTTGGTTATGCAACGGTAGCTGGTTTAGATACTTTAACCCATCCCGTTAGCACCTTGGCCCGCTATGTGGGGGCAGTATTTGAAGATCCCGAAACGCAACTTTTAGCCACTTCCATAGAAAATGAAATCGCTTTTACCCTAGAAAATTTACGGCTACCGCGAGAGGAAATTAAAGCGCGTATTCCCAAAGTTTTAGCGGCAGTCCGGTTAGAGGGAATGGAAAAAAAATCGCCGGGGGAACTATCGGGAGGACAAAAACAACGATTAGCGATCGCCGCCGCTCTCGCAGTTCAGCCCGCTTTGTTAATTCTCGATGAACCCACCTCCCAACTGGATCCGGTGGGATCCCAGGAAGTTTTCGCCACCATTAAGGAATTAAATCGCCATCTCGGTGTCACAATTGTGATGGTCTCCCACGCAGCCGAGGAAATGGCCGAATATGCCGATCGCCTGGTACTATTAAGGGAGGGTGCGATCGAAGCCATGGGAACCCCGGCAGAGATCTACTCCCAAGTACAACGTTTACAGGAAAATGCCCTGCGTCCTCCGCAAGTGGCCACTACTTTTGCTTTGATCGAGCAGAAAATCGGGGCGGTCGAGTCCATTCCTGTCACCCTCGACCGCGGTTTTGCCCGTTTAAACGAGCTTAAATCCTTTTATCATCAAATAACCCCAACACCTCCCTTATCGTCGGTTTCTGACCCCTTAAACCCCCTACTGAAGGTAAAAAATCTCTGCCATACCTATCCCGATGGTACTACCGCTTTGCGGGATGTGTCCCTCGATATTGCCGAAGGGGAATATCTGCTGATTATCGGTCAAAATGGCGCAGGAAAAAGCACTTTAGTCAAGCATTTTCTCAATCTTCTCTCGGCAACCACCGGTCAAGTTATGATTGACGGACGTTCGATCGCTAGCTTTTCTGTCAGTGATTTAGCTCGATCGATCGGTTATGTAGCCCAAAATCCCGATAATCAGATTTTTAACACCACTGTGGAGAAAGAAGTATCATTTGCCCTGACTAATCTCGGTTATTCTCCAGAAATCATTATCCAACGCACGGAAGCAAGTCTAGAAGCCATGGGATTGCTAGAATATCGCTCCTATCATCCTCTCTCCTTGCCGAAAGGCGATCGAGCGCGGGTAGTGATTGCGGCAATTTTAGCCATGGAACCGCGTATAGTTGTTTTCGATGAACCCACCACCGGCCAAGATTACCAAGGGGCTAAGGCAATTTTAGAGGTCAGTCGTCAATTACACCAGATGGGCAAAACCGTGATTGTGATCACCCATCACCTCTATTTAATGCCAGAATACGCCGAAAGAGTAATTATCATGGGCCAAGGAACTATCCTTTTAGATGCCCCAATCCGGCAAGCTTATCATCAAACCGATCTCTTAGCCAAAACCTATCTAACTCCACCCCAAGCAGTTTTATTGGCACAAAAATTAGGACAACTTTCCGGTTATCCTAATTCTCTTTTAACTCCCCAGGAAATTGCCGATTGTTTTCAGAGGATTTAGCCTTGAGGCTATTTAGGGTTTGCGGCAAAAAGTTATTCGTGGGGACAGGGTGTGGGGTGTGGGGTGTGGGGTGTAGGGTTTTACCGATTTTCACCTGGTCAATTACCTAATTTTCAGGGAAAAAGTCCCTGAATTTTCCCCCCGATCACTCCCATCTCTGGTACTTTTTGATTGATAAAAAGTCTAAAAGTCTTACCCAGCAAGGTTTTTAGATTTATTCAGCAACCCCTATTTAACTGTTTCTAAGATCAACTTCGATCGCTTAACATTATCAGGTACAGGAATCGGATAATCGCCATTAAAACAGGCAGTACAGAAGGTTTTCGGATCTTCTTTCGTTGCTGTTAACATTCCATCTTGACTGAGATAAGCTAAACTATCCACCCCGATTTGTGCCTGAATTTGCGCCACCGATTTAGTTGCCGCAATTAATTGCTCTTGGTTGTCCGTATCAATGCCATAAAAACAGGGATGAGTCACCGGAGGTGAAGATATTCTCATGTGAACTTCTCTTGCTCCAGCATCGCGTAAAGCTTTAACTAATTTCCGGCTAGTGGTTCCCCGCACGATCGAATCATCAACAATAATAACTCTTTTTCCCTGTAAAACATCCTTTAAAGGATTCAATTTCATCTTAATTCCCGACTCTCTCATGTGTTGGGTTGGTTGAATAAAAGTCCGTCCCACATAACGATTTTTAATCAATCCTTCCGCGTAGGGAATATCAGAAATGCGCGAAAATCCGATCGCAGCCGGAATACCCGAATCGGGAACTCCCATCACCATATCTGCTTCTACCGGCGACTCTTTGGCTAATTGTTCCCCCAAACGTACCCGATAAGTATATAAAGATTCCTCGTGAACAATGCTATCGGGACGAGCAAAATAAATCATCTCGAAAACGCATAATTTTTTCTCCGGTTTAATGGCCCAATCCACCGAAGATAAGCCATCTTCACTAATCCAAACTAATTCCCCCGGCTGCACATCCCGCAGATAATCGGCCCCGATAATATCTAATCCGCAGGTTTCCGAAGCCAAAACATAACGGGAGGGATTACCTTCTTCTTGCAAAACCCCAATTACTAAGGGTCTGACACCATTGGGATCCCGCGCCCCGATAATTCCCGTCGGTGTGCCGATAACAAGGCTATAAGCCCCGCTACAATAGCTAAAGGCATCGATCGCCGCTTCTATCCAATCCTTGCCACTATCCACCTCCTGACCGATAGCGACGGCGATCATTTCCGAGTCGGTGGTGGTGACGAGATCGCAACCGCGCTTTTCTAATACATTTCTTAACTCAAAAGTATTGACTAAATTGCCGTTATGTGCTAAGGAAAGTTTACCCAAACGGGTTTCGATCACAGCAGGTTGGGCATTGGCGCGACGGCTAGAACCAGTGGTAGAGTAACGAGTATGACCGACGGCGTGAGTACCGGGCAAGGTTTTAAGGACAGTTTCGTTAAAAACTTGGGAAACTAAGCCCATTTCCTTGTAACAATGCACCGTTTCCCCGTCGTAGGTGGCAATACCTGCCGATTCCTGTCCTCGGTGTTGCAGGGCATAGAGTCCGAAATAGGTCAGTTTTGCTACTTCTTCTTCGGGGGCATAGAGTCCAAAAACTCCACAGGCTTCTTCAGGCTTATCGACACTGGCAAAAGATACAGATGAGTCGGGATGGCTAGACATGGGAGGGTTGGGGCTTGGGGCTACTTTTGAGACAAAATCTTAACTTATCTTAATCTCTTTTTAACACCTTATTTATGGGGATTTGAGGGATGGGGATTTGGGGGATGGGGAACAGTTATCAGGTGTTGGGTTTTGGGGTTTTAGGGTGTTAGGGTTTTGGGGTTTTGGGGTTTTGGGGTGTTAGGGTTTTGGGGTTTTAGGGTTTTAGCTGAAATTCCCCATTTCCCCATTTCCCCATTTCCCCATTTCCCCATTTCCCCATTTCCCCATTTCCTCACTCCCGACGACCGACTCCTGTTTCCTTCCCTAAAGCCTTCTTTCGATCGCTTTTGACCAAACTTGCTGTATAGTTTCTAGACTAACATCGATCGCCGGTTGTTTATCCCGGTCAAAAATCCGAAGATTATCGCTTTTTTCGCTAACTTTGCCGGTTATTTGCCAATAGTCTCCTAATTGTGTCTTTAGGTATTCTTCCCAATCTTGCCGATTTTCGGGGGAAACGGAGACAATAATGCAACTAGCTAACTCTCCGAATAACACCGCGTCAAAACGGCCCTGATGCTGCCAAGAAAGGTCAATTTCCGCCCCTAACTGCCCACTAACACAGCATTCTGCCAGAGCAGTGGCTAAACCTCCCTCCGCGCAATCGTGGGCAGATTTCACCCAACCGGCGCGAATTCCCTGACGACAGGCCGCTTGTACCTTTCTTTCTAACTCAAAATCAATTACCGGCGGTTTTCCCGTCACCAAACCGTGAATAACGGCTAAATATTCCGATGCGCCGATAGTTGGCAAAGAGAAACCCAAAATATAGATTAAATCCCCCGCTTTTTGCCAACCTTGCCCGCAAATTTGCCCGATATCCGGCACTAATCCCACCATACCAATCACGGGAGTCGGATAAATAGACTGGGGGCTGCCAGCTGCGTCAACGGTTTCGTTGTACAAAGAGACATTACCCCCAGTCACTGGTGTATTCATTTCCCGACAAGCTTCGGCAATACCCTGACAAGCAGTGGCTAATTGCCAATAACCGATTGAATTCTCTGGACTTCCGAAATTGAGATTATCCGTGACAGCAATGGGGTCAGCACCAACACAGCTAAGGTTTCTGGCCGCTTCCGCCACGGCCAACTTAGCTCCGTTATAGGGATCAAGATAAACATATCGCGGATTACAATCTGTAGTCGCCGCTACACCTCGCCGAGAATTTGCGGGATTAGCACCCAGAGGACGCACGCGAATCACGGCCGCATCGGCCCCCCCGGGGAGAATAACGGTGTTATTCTGGACTTGATGATCATATTGACGATAAATCCAGCGTTTTGAAGCAATCGAGGGACTATCCAGCAGTTTTAATAAAATCTCGTTATAGGATTCGGGAATAGGAATAGTAGCATCTTCCCATAATTGAGCTTTTTGGGCGTATTCCGGCGGTTCTGTTAGTAATTCCCGATGATAAATCGGAGTATTATCCGCTAGGGCCGTGGCAGGAATTTCGGCGGCAATTTCCCCTTTAAATAATATACGGACGATCGGTTCTGCAATTACCTGGCCAGCGACCACAGCCTGAAGTCCCCAACGATGGAAAATCTCGATTAATTCGCCTTCTCGTCCCGATTCTGCCACAAATAACATTCTTTCTTGGGATTCCGATAGCAGATATTCGTAGGGAACCATCCCGGTTTCCCGGACGGGGATTTTATCGAGATCTAATTCAATTCCCACCCCTCCCTTGGCTGCCATCTCGGAGGTAGAACAGGTGATCCCAGCAGCCCCCATATCCTGGGCCGCCACCACCGCGCCGGTCTTAAATGCCTCTAAACAAGCTTCTATCAGGGATTTTTCCAGAAAAGGGTCGCCCACTTGCACCGCGGGCCGGTCATCCATAGATTTATCGGTTAATTCGGCACTGGCAAAACTCGCCCCTCCCATACCGTCGCGGCCGGTGGTAGAACCAACGTATAAAACCGGGTTTCCCAGTCCTTTTGCCCCGGATTTAACGATTTCCTCGGTTTCCATTAGCCCTAAAGCCATGGCATTAACGAGGGGATTGCCATTGTAGGCATTATCAAAGTATATCTCACCGCCCACCGTGGGAACGCCGACACTATTGCCATAATGACTTATTCCTTCCACGACTCCGGCAAAAATGCGACGATTGCGGGCATCTTGCAAGTTACCAAAACGAAGGGAGTTGAGGATAGCAATAGGACGGGCCCCCATGGTAAAAATATCCCGCAGGATGCCTCCGACTCCAGTAGCGGCACCTTGGAACGGTTCCACCGCAGAAGGATGATTATGGGACTCGATTTTAAAGGCTAATCGCAATCCATCGCCTAAATCCACTACTCCGGCATTTTCTCCCGGTCCGACGAGAATTTTTTCGCCAGTGGTGGGGAATTGTTTGAGCAGCGGACGGGAGTTTTTATAACAACAGTGTTCCGACCACATCACGCCAAACATTCCTAATTCGGCTTTGTTGGGGTGTCTTCCCAGTCTTTTGACTATTTCTTCGTATTCTTCGGGTTTGATGCCTTCTGAGGCAATTTCTGCGGCAGTGAAGGGGGTAGTCATGGGACAATGCGATCGAGGGACAAGATTTATTGTATAACGTCTGATGAGATCGAGTTACAATGCCTAGTAAAGGACAGAAAAGTTAAAAGGGTTGCGCTAGTAAAGTTAAGCTAAAGACATAAGTAGGTAGGCGTTAAAAGTTGTCAGATCACCCCCCTTATCAAGGGGAGATCCCCCCGCCTATCGGCACCCCCCTTATCAAGGGGAGATCCCCCCGCCTATCGGCACCCCCCTTATCAAGGGGGGCAGGGGGGATCGAACCTAAAATCCATTTTTAATTTAATTATAACCAGCTACTTAACTGCTTAACTGAATCTGCTGGGATGCTATCACAGAATAGAAGACTACATCTATTAATTGCTGAGGCGGAACTAAGTTTAACTGCTCTTTTTTCACTACTTCTATCGTTTTTGGTTCAAAAAATTAGGCGTTTTCGGTTTACCATAGTCAAAGTGTGCTTTCTAGACCGATGACTTTGACTAAAACCCCCGTGAGCAGAAACCGTCGTTTTTCCCCGCGCAATCTCTTTGAGACTTGCATGGCCCTATTGGTGTTATGTAATTATATTCTGGTTATTTTCGATTTAACCTATATTCCCCTGCGAGATTTTTGGTTACAGGGACGCTTGCAAATAACCTTATTAAGATTTAATGAACCAATACAACTCGGGCCGATTGCCTTTCAAGAATTACAAATACCTCCCGACAAACCCCTAGAAATTCCCTTTGTTAAAGGAATCGCTAATTATGATGTGGTGAAAGGAATTAAACCCTATCGCAGTACCAGTGAATATTTAGAGACGGTTGATAAACTCAATCAAATAATTAATCAAAAGGTCTTTAACCCAGAGTTTAATCTGCAAGAATATCGCCAAGAGATTGAGAAAATTTTAGAAAATTTGCGCCAAAAAAGTGTCAATATGGTCGATAATAATCCCTTTGCCTCTGCCGAGAAAACTGGGACTTTAGAGAAGATTAAAAATAAAATGCGCTTGCGGGTTTTTAAAACGGAAAATGTTTCCGCAAAAGCAGCCTTTCAGAAGTTTTGGACTTGGGATTATCTTAGTCAAAATTGGGAAAAAGAGTTGAAATTTTTCAATCAAGAAATTCAACCTTTAATAGAAACTAATTATTTTCGTCCTCTAGGAGAAGATGGGAGACCGATAGATAACTTTGAGGCGATCGATTTTTTCTTTGGTACCATCTTTTTCTGGGAATTTATGCTGAGAACTTGGTGGATTGCTCGCACTCATAAAGGCCTGCGTTGGCGCGAGGCTATGTTATGGCGATGGTATGATATTTTTCTGTTTGTTCCTATCTGGAGATGGTTGCGATTTATTCCTACCGTTATTCGCCTAGATCAAGTTAAAATTATTAACTTAAGGTTGATTAAAGAACAGGCAGTTAAAGGCTTAGTTGCGCTAATTTCTAAAGATATTACTGAGATAATTTTCCTGAGAATTATTAATAAAATTCAGGAATATATTCGACGAGGACAAGTGGAAAAATTTATTGATCGATCCCTTAATGGTGGATATAATAATCTCAATGATACTAATGAAGTTATCGAAATTTTTCGGTTAGTAGTTAATAGCACTGTTGACAAGGTTTTACCGCAAGTTAAACCAGAAGCAGAAGCTTTAATTAAATACAATATCGAGAAAATTTTCAGTCAAACTCCCGCTTATCAAAGCTTATTGCGATTACCCGGCATGAAAGGGTTAAAAACTGACTTGAGCAATCGCCTATCTAGTCAATTGTATCAATCTTTTGTTAATATAGCTGACAAGATCACCCAAGAAGACGAAGTTTTTGAGCGTTTATTGCAGCAATTAGTCCAGCGTTTCGGGCAATCTCTCGCCGGGGAATTACAATCCCGTCACAGTTTAGAAAGAATCGAGATGTTATTAATTATCTTCCTAGAAGAAGTCAAATTAAACTATGTACAAGAATTCTCGGATGAAGACTTAGAAACTATCCTCGAACAAACTCGCTTACTCCACTCTCAAAGTTCAGAAATTACCCTAGGAGAAACCATGAATCCTCGTCGTCTTCCCTAAAAATTAGTGATCATTGATTAGGTAATCTTGCTTGATCTTTTGATCACTTTTCTACTAAAATATCTGCTGGACTCCCATTACTCAATTAACCTAATTATCTACTCCCATGTTAACAAAAATTATTCTCGGTTTACTTTGGTTAGGCTTCGGATTATACGCTTTTTTACTAGCACCACCCGATCAACCAGATACAATAAATTTAATTATCAATCTTTCCACTGGTAAATGGCAAGATATCAACCCGTTAATTATCGCTATTTTTAACCTGATGGGAATTTGGCCACTCATCTACACTAGCCTTTTAATTATCGATGGTCGTGACCAAAAAATCATCGCTTGGCCCTTTGCTTTTGCCTCCTTTGCTGTGGGAGCTTTCGCTATTTTACCCTATCTAACTCTCCGTCAACCTAACAGCAATTTTACTGGTAAAAAAAATCTGGTCATTAAACTTTTAGACTCACCTTTGTTAGGAGTAATTGCCCTAATTACTGCGACAATTTTAATCGCTTACGGATTAATTAACGGCAATTGGTTCGATTTTTGGTATCAGTGGCAAACTAGCCGTTTTATTCATGTTATGAGTTTAGATTTCTGTCTTTTAACCCTATTATGTCCAATTTTGCTGCAAGATGATCTAACGCGACGAGGATTAAAAAATCCTTTCCTGTTGCCAGTAATTTCCCTTTTGCCTCTAATCGGTCCGGCAATTTATTTAATTATTCGTCCTCGCTTAGGGGAGAATTAAGGGTAAATTGCCTTGGGGAAACTCGGCCTAGTTATCAGTTGTTTTTTAACGATTTCTTGACAAGAGAAGTTCATATTTAACAGAAATTATGCTGAGGTTCCCCTAAAATATGAGGAAAGAGATTAATGTCCAGATTAGAAGGAGTGTTTAACCTTGTTAGAGAGTCAAAAACCACCTCGGATTTACTGCTTTCAAGCTGATTATCTTGCCTCCCAACAATTTAACCCCCAAGAGATTCCCGCTTGGTTATCCTTAGAGGTAAACTGGCAGGGTTATAGAATTCATACCCTACCCTGGGTAGCAGACGTAGCTAGGGTATTAGGATTATTAGCGATCGAAGATACTCCCCAAGGGTGGCAAGATTATTTAGAAAGCTTGGGATTAGCCAAAATTAGGTTAATGGACAGCGAGGAGTTTTTTGAGGATAAATCTTTATCGGGATGTTAGAAATGCCCTATAATTGGCAATTTAGTGATGATTCTACCAGTCAATTTATGCCTTATAAACTACTCTTCGTCTGTTTAGGAAATATCTGTCGTTCTCCCGCTGCAGAGAATATCATGACTTATCTAATTGAACAAGAAGGATTAAGCAATAAAATCCTCTGTGATTCTGCGGGGACTGCTGGTTATCATATCGGTTCTCCTCCTGATTCTCGCATGAATACGGCGGCCAAAAAACGCGGTATTCCTCTGCAAGGGACAGCTAGACAATTTACCCGCGAGGATTTCGAGAATTTTGATCTAATCCTAGCCATGGATAAAGCTAATTATCAAGATATTTTATCCCTAGATCGGACAGGAAAATATCAAGAAAAGGTCAAGTTAATGTGTGACTATGCTCGTTATCACCCAGAAAAAGAAGTTCCCGATCCCTACTACGGTGGCCGTGAAGGTTTTGACCGCGTAATCGAGCTACTTTTAGACTCCTGTGGCAGTCTTTTAGAGGAAGTAAAAAACAAAATTTAAGTTTTTTCTTCCAGCTAATCGATTAATCTATGTTCGAGGGAAAAACGAACCAATTCGGCGCGATTGTTAGTAGTTGTTTTTCTGAGTAAACTGCTAACATATTTCTCG
The DNA here is from genome assembly GCF_020245625.1 of Microcystis sp. M049S2. Classification (NCBI taxonomy): domain Bacteria; kingdom Bacillati; phylum Cyanobacteriota; class Cyanophyceae; order Chroococcales; family Microcystaceae; genus Microcystis; species Microcystis sp. M049S2. The sequence goes on from NZ_JADBUN010000054.1 coordinate 25,427, forward strand.
ATCGTGCGAGAACTAAGATGCAGTTTTTGTCCAATTTCACTGTTAGAAAGTCCCCGGGCTAAATGTTCTAACACTTCCCGCTCGCGATTAGTTAACTTAAAATCGTCCTGTAAAGAAGAAGTTAAAACATCCCTAGTTTTGGGGCTTTCTTCTGGTTTTAATTTCTGATATTGACGTTCACTTTGCACCATTTGTGATCGCTCTAAAAGATTGCGAATAACTGCTTTTAATTCCTCCATCTCAAAAGGTTTAGGAAGATAGATATCACAACCCACTTGATAACCGCGGATTCTTTCCTCTGTTGACCCTCTTTCGGTTAAAAAAATTACTGGTAATAACCTAAATTCTGGCTGTTGCCGCACCTTAGTCACCAAAGAATAACCGTCTAAACGCGGCATTTTGATATCCGATACCAAAAGATGGGGATGATAGGTATCCAATAAATTTAAAGCTTCCAAACCATTACTCGCCGCTACCACACTATAACCTGCTAATTCTAAATAGTCTTTGACCGCTAGGCGGATACCGGGGTCATCATCGGCAATTAGAATCAAAAGAGGCATAGAAATTAACAGGACAAGGTTTTTTCGTTATTAATAGCCTAGCACCCTCCGCTCGTCACAATTGTCCATCAAGCTACAGAGGCCGTTTTAACTGATATTATACTAGCAGTTAGCTATCAGCCTTTTCAGTGATCAGATGTGATTTTTCAGCTTTTTTCTACCCATCTCCCCACTCCCCCACTCCCCCACTCCCCCAACCCGTTTTTTACTTTTTACTTAAGATGACAGATTATTTAGTTTCCCTGACAATTTGGGCGGGTATTTACGCGATTTTTGCCCTCGGTTTAAATCTACAATGGGGATTTACAGGCTTAATTAACTTTGGTCACGTTGCTTTTGCCACTTTAGGGGCTTATACCACGGTTTTATTGACTTTACAAGGTGTACCGATGATTTTTGCCGCTATTGTCGGGGCGACCCTAGGGGCATTGTTGGGATTAGCCATCGGTTTTTCCACCCTGAGATTAAGAGCCGATTATCTAGCGATTGTCACCATCGGGGTGTCTGAGTTAATTCGTTTGCTGGTGCTTAACGAGGATTGGTTAACGAAGGGCAGTTTCGGACTACAACGTTATCCGCTACCTTTGGATATAAATCCCAGTTTTCCCGTCAAATTATTAATTATTGCCCTGTTTACCCTGCTTGCTATCTTTGCTCTCTGGCAATTGGGGCGCAATCTGCAACGACAATGGCGAGAAGCGGGGCAAATTAGCGGGAAAAGCTATCAACCGACGCAAAAGAGAGCTTTAATCTTTTGGGGGTTGTTAGGGGCGATAATCCTGCTTTTTCTGTATATAAACGGTGTAATTGCCTTGAATGACTATAATTACAAAGCCGGGCTGATGGTGGTAGTTTTAGTCCTCCTCGCTCTCGTTTATACTGGTTTAGAATTACTTTTGCGATCGCCTTGGGGACGCATCCTCAAAGCGATTCGGGAAGATGAAGAAATTCCCCGGGCTTTAGGAAAAAATGTCTTTTGGTATAAGTTACAATCTTTGATGTTAGGCGGTGCGATTGCTGGTTTAGCCGGGGCTTTTTTAGCATGGCAATTAACCACTATTTACCCGACTAATTTTGAACCGTTATTGACTTTTAACGCTTGGATTATTATCATTCTCGGTGGCTCTGGTAGTAATGCCGGCACCTTACTAGGATCAATAATTTTCTGGGCTTACGATTCCCTGACTCGCTTTATTCTACCCCAATTAGATATTTTTAATGATAGCCAATTAGGGGCTTTAAGGATTATGATTATCGGTCTGCTGCTCATGGTTTTAATGATCTGGCGACCCCAGGGTATCCTCGGCAAAAAAGAGGAGTTAACTTTAGGAAAATAATTTCAGTTATCAGTTATCAGTTATCAGTTATCAGTTATCAGTTATCAGTTATCAGTTATCAGTTAACGGTGATTAGATTTGAATATTAAGTGAACAGTATTAAATAGCAGTTTTCTAAGGACTTAAGCAAAATTAATTACACATTTAAATAATCCTATTGCAAGAGTGCCTATTGCCTGTCTCAACTAAGAAATTTATTTCCCACGACTACTTACTGTCTTTTCACTGATTACTGTTTAATGTTTACTGATAACTGATGTTTATCTGATCAATTATGTTACTTTCTGCCAAAGGATTATCGAAAAGTTTTGGGGGCATTCGCGCCGTCAATAATGCTTATTTGGAGGTGCCGCAGGGCAGCATCACCGGGTTAATCGGACCAAATGGAGCCGGCAAAACTACACTTTTTAACCTTTTATCTAATTTTATTCGCCCGGATAAAGGGGAAGTTTTTCTTGATGGTCAGCCCATTCATCAGCTGCCTCCCTATCAAATTGCCCTAAAAGGATGTGTAAGAACTTTTCAAGTAGCAAGGGTATTATCCCGATTAACGGTGTTAGAAAATATGCTCTTAGCTAGTCCTGGACAAACGGGCGAAAATTTTCTCAAAGTCTGGTTTCAGGGGGCAAAAATTCGCCAACAGGAACAGGAAAATCGTGCCAAAGCTTTGGACATATTAGATTCGATCGGTCTGGGGGAAAAAGCGCAGGATTATGCGGGGGCGTTATCGGGAGGACAGCGGAAATTATTAGAGATTGGCCGAGCGCTAATGACCGAGCCAAAATTAATTTTATTAGATGAACCGGCCGCCGGAGTTAATCCCACTTTAATCGGTCAAATCAGCGACCATATTATCGAGTGGAATCGTCAGGGAATTACCTTTTTAATTATCGAGCATAATATGGATGTGATTATGTCCCTTTGTCACCACGTTTGGGTATTAGCAGAAGGGACAAATTTAGCCGATGGCATTCCCAGCGAAATCCAAAAAAACGAGCGGGTTTTAAAGGCTTATTTAGGAGACTAAAGCTAATTTTTGCACCTGTTCAACAAAGTTAGCCAGAATTTTTAAGCCATTAGTCGAGGATTTTTCCGGGTGAAACTGCACCGCCACCAAACGCTCACGAGCGATCGCTGCTGTCACCGTTTGACTGCCGTGGGTGACGGTGGCGGCAGTTAGATGACTATCAAGGGGATCGACATAATAGGAATGGACAAAATAGACGTGAGGGTGCGGGGGTAATCCCTGCCAAAGAGCATGATCCGGCTGGGTGAAGTCTAATTGATTCCAACCCATGTGGGGAATGGTAATGCCTGGTTCCGAGCGAAAACGGCGCACTGTCCCCGGAATAACCCCTAAACCCGCCTCTTGACCTTCCTCTGATGAGTCAAAAAGAATTTGTAAACCGAGACAGATACCGAGAAAGGGTTTACCATTAGCGATCGCCGCTTTGATCGGTTTTTCGAGATGACGGCTGCGAATTTGCCGGACAGCAGGATCAAAAGAACCGACTCCGGGTAAGACAATAGCGTCAGCTTTTTCGAGATCGAGGGGAGAATCGGTAATTTTTGGCACTGCACCCACGGTTTCCAGTCCTTTACAGGCAGAGTGCAGATTTCCCATGTCGTAATCGATGACAGCGATTAAGGTCATTGCTATATACTGATTGGGCGATGACCTTATTTTAGAGCAATCACACTACTAAATTAGCCCTTGACTCAAAAGTTGTTAAATGGGATTTGAACCCGCAACGGGCTGCTTACAAAGCAGCCCTGCATAATTGATAAAACCCTTTTCCCAAACACAGGGCCATCTCAATCCCTGACAATCGCTTTCGCCAGAATTACAGCCAGCAGAGAGATTGTCTTCCCTAGTCGATGAACATCTGGTTAAACTTCATCTTGATGAGAAAAGCTGTAACACAACTAAAGTTTTTAAATTGAATAATCGATAACTTTCTCACTTTTATTGTCAAAATCAGTGAGTAAGGTCGCTTTTCTCGGTTTTAAATGTACCGTTTGTTCTGGTTGTAACTGTAATTGCTTGTATTCCTCTCGATTGAGATAAGCTACCACCATTTCCCCATCGGCTAACATTAATTCTACTTGTATTTCCCAGCCTAAATGAATAACTCTTTTTACCACTGCCCAACTATTCAACCCATCTTGACTGGGCATAATTTCCAGATCGTGGGGACGGATAAAAACGGTGGAATTATGCCCCTGATGATGTCCATTTCCTAATCCTGCTAAACTGGGTAAGATATTCACTTCCCCAATAAATTGCATCACAAAAGGTGTGGCTGGATGATCGTAAATTTCGGCGGGAGAACCCACCTGTTCAATTTTACCATGATTCATCACGACAATCGTATCGGCCACTTCCATTGCTTCCTCTTGATCGTGGGTAACAAAAACACTGGTAACGTGAACTTCTTCGTGTAAATTTCTCAGCCATACCCTTAATTCTTTTCTAACTTTTGCATCTAAAGCTCCAAAGGGTTCATCTAATAATAATACATTTGGTTGAATGGCTAAAGCGCGGGCTAAAGCTACTCTTTGCCGTTGTCCTCCCGATAATTGGGCGGGATAGCGATCGCCTAATCCTTGTAATTGAATTAATTCTAATAGTTCCTCAACTTTTTTCTTAATTACTGGTGATTTTTGCTGGCGAATTTCTAGACCAAAAGCAATATTTTGACGGACAGTCAAATGTTTAAATAGGGCATAATGTTGGAAAACAAAGCCGATATTTCTCCGCCTAGGATCAAGATGAGTGGTATCTTGTCCGTTAATGATAATTGCGCCACTGTCGGGACTTTCTAATCCCGCAATTGAACGTAATAAGGTGGATTTTCCCGATCCCGATGGTCCGAGGAGGGCGACTAATTTGCCTTCAGGAATGGTTAAACTTATATTATCTAAAGCTTGAAAATTGCCGAAACGTTTAGAAACTTGCTGGATAGTAATACTCATTTAGGTTAATTGTAGTTAGGTCGTGTGAATTTTGTGGGCGGTTTTACGTTCGAGAATTTCTTTGATAATTAAAGTAACTCCTGCTAGTAAGGCGAGAATAGCCGCCGCACTAAAAGCAGCAGGGGTGAGATAATTTTTATAAGCCTGTTCTACGAAAATTGGCAGGGTGGCAGTTCTCCCTAAAATACTGCCAGAAACCACAGAAACCGCCCCAAATTCTCCCATCGCCCGGGCATTAGTTAACAGCACTCCGTACATCAACCCCCAACGAATATTGGGTAAAGTGACGCGCCAGAAAATCTGCCAATCATTTGCCCCTAAAGTGCGCCCCGCTTCCTCTTGTTCTAAGCCAATTTCTTCTAAGACTGGGATAACTTCTCTAGCGACAAAAGGCATAGTAACAAATATAGTTGCTAATACCATTCCGGGTAAAGCAAAAAGTATTTTTATACTGAAAAGTTCTAAAAAAGAACCTAACCAACCATTGCGCCCATAGAGCAGTACAATCATTAAACCCGCTACCACGGGAGAAACTGCAAAAGGTAAGTCAATTAAACTAATTAATAAAGTTTTGCCACGAAATTGATTGCGAGCAATTACCCAAGCGGCACAAAGTCCGAAAATTGTGTTTAAAGGTACAGTAATTAGGGCAATAATTACTGTTAATCTTACCGCTTCGATAAAGTCAGAAGTTCCCGCCGCTTCCAAAAAAGCTTGGAATCCATTGCGAAAAGCATAGTAAAATACTGCCGCTGCTGGAATAAATAATAATAGTGCCAGATAGACAAGAGCGATGATAATTAGTAGGGGTTTGTAATCCCGCTCTTTCGGTTTAGTTGATTTTTTTAGACTCAGCATTTTGATCTGTCTCCGGTTATACTCTAATGTTTTTTACCCTTTACTTAACTCTGTATTTTTGCCCCCATTGCTGCAGGAAATTAATTACTACTAACATGAACAAAGAAACCAGCAATAAAACCATGCCGATTACTGTAGCCCCCGTGTAATCATATTCCTCTAGTCTTTGGAAGATTAAAACTGGGGCAATTAAATCCTTAAAGGGAATATTAGATGAGATAATAACTACAGAACCATATTCACCGATCGCTCTGGCAAAACCGAGGGCAACTCCTGTTAAAATAGCGGGTAGTATTGTGGGAAAAATAACTCGCCAGAAGATTTGCCAAGAGGAAGCACCGAGGGATAAAGCCGCTTCTTCTACCTCTTTTTCCATTTCCTGTAAAACCGGCTGTAAGGTGCGGACAATGAAGGGTAAAGCGATAAATAACATCGCCACAAAAACCCCTAAAATGGTAAAGGATATCTTAATGCCAAAGGGGGCAAAAAATTGACCGAGCCAACCGTTATCACTGTAAACTGTGGCGAGGACTAAACCAGCAACAGAAGTGGGTAAAGCAAAGGGCAAATCCACACAAGCATCGACAATTTTTTTACCCGGGAATCGATAACGCACTAACACCCAAGCGATAATAGTGCCAAAAACTCCGTCAATTAATCCAGCGATTAGGGAAGTAAAAAAAGTGACTTGGTAAGCGGATAAAGAAATCGGTAAAGTGGCAACACGCCAAAATTCAGCAAAACCAAGAGTTAGGGATTTAGCAAATAGTGCCGCTGCTGGTAAAACCAACAAAACCACTAGATAACTAATGGTAATTACCCAAGGAATAGAAACTTTTTTCAGGGGTTGACTGGGAGATAAAGATAATTGTGGGTTAGCCATTGTTAATTATTTTTAGAGATTACCAATTGTCCGCTTCTTCAAGAACTTGTGCTGAATCATACCAAACTTCTACATCTAAATCTGCTAGATAGGAAAGGGCATTTTCTATACCTTGAGAGTTGCCTTGTAGTTGTAAATCGAACCAGCCATCTTGATTATTATTGGCAGCTAACAAAGCAGAAAATATATTCACTTTTAGACCAGGAAAAGATCCTAAACGTGCTATGATTGGCTCGTTAATATACTGTTTAGGAACCCGAATTTTTATCCGTCGGGACGTGGGGCGATCAAGTCCCGATTGATCGAGATGTAAATCACTTTGGGGATGATTAATAGTCTGCCATTGAGGTTGATTATCCATGGTTTTTCTCCTTAGGATTTACCAGCTTTAGTCAGAATTTTATCAAACAAGCCTCCATCATCAAAAAATTGCTTTTGTACCTGATCCCAACCGCCTAAATCCTGCACGGTAAAGAGATTTTTTATCTGAGGAAATTTACTCTCAAACTCTTTAACTATAGTCGGTTCAACGGGACGAAAACCAACTTTAGCAAATTCTCTTTGTGCCTCTGGGGTAAATAAAAACTGCACAAAAGCTTCGGCCACTTTTCTCGTACCTTTTTTATCCACATTGGCATCAACAACCGCCACGGGATTATCCACAGAAATGTTATAATCGGTGGGAACAGTATAGGCTAAATTCTCACCTTTTTGGTTAGCGAGAATCATCTCGTTTTCGTAATTAATTAGCACATTTCCCTGACCTTGTTTAAAAAATACATCACTAGATTCGCGAGCATCTCTAGGTAAAACTGGCACATTTTTAAACACTTTTTCGACAAAAGTTTGCGCTGCTTGTTCACTGCCTCCCGCTTGCGTCACCGAACCCCAAAGAGCGAGAAAATTCCAGCGCGCTCCGCCGGAAGTCTTGGGATTAGCGGTAATAACTTTAATATTATCCTTGGCTAAATCTGACCATTTATTAATTTTAATATTGGCATCGCGAGGGACAAAAGCCACTACAGACTTATGAACAATAGAGTCATTGGGTGCTTCTTTTTCCCAACCGGGTTGAATTAATCCCGCTTGCTCAATTTTCTTGGTATCCAAAGCTAAAGCCAACGCTACCACATCCGCTTCTAAACCATCGATAACGGCGCGAGTTTGGGAACCGGAACCACCATAACTCTGTTCAAAAGTTACTTTTTGCCCCGTTTTTTCTTGCCATTTCTCGACAAATTTGGGAATGATTTTTTCGTAGGCACTTTGGGTGACAGCATAGGAAACAAGTGTCACAGTCACGGGTTTTTGGCTGTCATTGCCGCTATTGGTGGGGGATGGGGTGCAAGATACCAGCATTCCCCCCGTCAGGACAGTTGCCACGAGTAGGGATAAACAAGACTGGGATGACTGCATCGGCGGCGCTCCTAAGATTTACTCTGAGGTTGTATCTGTTTTCAGGCGTGTTTTAATCCTACAGCACGGGAAACAAAATTTCAATACATTTATAAAACAAATTGGGAATAAGGCGATAACAAGGGAAACTGTGAGAAGATAAAATCAGTGCTACATCTAGGTTTGAGACTATGGGCAAGAGCGTCAAAGCCAAAAAAACAACCCTCCTACAACAACTGATTAACCAGAGTTTTCTTTTTCGCGGACTAGAGGAAGCTTGGTTAAGTCACTATCTCGATGCCGACAATCTCAAGTTAGAGACGCTATTTTCCAATCGTCCCGTCTATACGGCTTTTCTACCCGATGAATTTCTAGATGTTTTGTATGTGATTTTGAATGAGGGTGTAATCGTCGTCCGCAGCACCCCCCTCGACCGGATTATTGCCATTACCTACCCCGGTGGCTGTTTTGGCATGAGGAGTTTACCCTTTAGTTATGGTTTAGCCAGTCGCGCCTTTCCCTGTTTGGTGGAATCCTATAAAACCACCCACGTCCTGAAAATTCCCTTATCGGCGCTAGAAAAGATTTACAACGATAACGAAAGTTTTCGTCAACGGTACTGTTTTTTATTTGAATTACAGCAAAAATTCGAGTATCATCTGCTTAATTGCAGTAGCTATCCACCCCAAGCTGTAGCCACTTTACTCAGAGCCTTAATCTATCAAGAAAGAGAATTAGGCAGTCAACCAGATGCCGAAAATATCTATACTTTTGATCTATCCGTCGATATGATTGCTCGCGCTTGTCAACTCAATCAACGCACCGTCGAACAGGTATTAAAAGGATTGCAAAACGTGGGATTAATTGCCTCAGAATCGACGGGGGATTTAATTCGCGTACTGGATGCCGAGGGTTTAAAAGAAGTTTACAGTGCCACCAGGGATAAAGTTAATTGGTGGCCCCTAAGATAAGTAGGTTTGGCCTTATTTATTATTGCCATTGACAGCGCTTTAAGGCATCTTCGGCAGCCGCTTTGGTGGCATCCTGTTTCCGTTTACCTTTACCTGTACCGTAGAGAAGATGATTAACCCGCACTTCGGCAGTAAATTCCCTAGCGTGGGGCGGTCCTGTCACATCAATGATCGCATATTCTGGATTAGAGGCAAAATTGGCTAGGGCCCACTGTTGAAAGAGATTTTTAGCATCGATAAAAGATGGCGATTCCGATTGTTGAGAGACTAAATGAGAGGCTACAGGGATAAAAAGCCCGTGCAGATAGTTTTTAACCGCATTTAACCCCGAATCTAGATAATAAGCCCCAATTATCGCTTCAAAAGTGTCCGCTAATAGGGTAGGATTTGATCGCCCCCGATCTTTAATTGCCCCCTTGCCTAAACGCATTAACTCCCCCAGGCCGATTTCGATGCCTAATTGCGCTAATTGTTCTTCTTTGACCAAATTTGACCGCAAACGAGTTAATTCGGCCTCGTTCATGGCGGGATATTTTTGATACAAAAGTTCGCCCACCAAAAAAGCCAAAATCGCATCGCCCAAAAATTCTAGGCGCTCGTTATTTTCCGTCAATTCCGACTGTTCGTTGACATAGGAACGATGGGTTAAAGCTTGGGTGAGAAGGAGAGCATTTTGAAAAGGAGGCAAACAAGACATTACAGAAATGATCAAGTCAAGAGCATTTCTTATCTTAATCTGACCCCACCCCGAATAGATGAGACGAACGATCCTTTTTTTACTGTTTTTTCCAGCTAGTTTAGGCATAATCTCCCAAATCTTCTCACCGGAAAACCTATCCGCTGCTATTCTTGCCCTAGGTACCCTGGTGATGTGTATGGAACAGGCACGCATGGCAGCGGTGGACTTGGCAGAAATTGCCCAATTTCAGCAAAAAACCAGCGATCCTCGCCTCGATCGCTTTTTTATGGTTACAATTAGTACAATTGTTTTAGAATTAGCGGGCTTTTATGTGGCTGCCCTCTGGATAGGATGGGGAGCTTTAATAGTTTTAGTCAGTCAAATTTGGTTTCATTGTTTAGCCAAGATTCAACTGCAGCCAACCACGGAAAAAATTATTGACCATGGCATAGGGCCACGTTTACCCATCTTACTCGCTGACGGAATCGGGATAATCTTCGTGGCTTTCTGGTTAGCCAAAATCGCTCCCCTAATTATGGCCATAACTTTAACGACAATGTTATTAATCTACGGCTCTATTAAGTATCTTTTCAGAACTGGGGAGGGGAGAGAAAGGAACCTCCAGAGTCTGCAATCCCTATAAATGGCTGCTCAGAGACTCTGACGCAGTTTAAACCCACATTCCGCACCCTCAACTGTCACATAAGCTGTCCCCCTCCAGAGACTTGAGTAAAAATACTTAGCTGGTGAAGGTTTTCTCGGTGGCCGCTAGGGGGTCTTGAGACCCCTAATTATGAAAAAATAGGAATTGTTGGAAAACTTAGGCGAGTGGACTGTTCGACTAAGCTGTTCGTAATTTAAATTGCTTGTTGAGACGAGGCAAAAGGCAAGAGGCAACAGTAAAGGGATTGAGGGAAGTTCGGCTAATCTAAGAATAACCGGTTTAAATGCGTCTTAGCTTATCCGCATCGCTTGATTGAGCAACGTCCAATAGAAAAAAATAAATAAAGCTTTTTTGGCAATAAGTAAGAGGTTGAGCTTGACTTATATTGACAAATAAGTTAAGGCCATGGCCTAGGAGAATCCAAGAATATCAGCGCGTCGATGGTTCGAGTCTCTGTAAAAGCTAGTTCGAGAGTTTGAATGCTCAGAGCGCTGCCAGAGCAGCAATGCCGACCTCTAGTTTAGAATGGGTTTGTAGGGGGAACGAAAAATACTCAAGAATCTGATTGAAATTGGTAGTGCTAAACAAGTAATGATAAATCCAAAGAGGAATTATAGTGATAGATAAAATACTATATCTCCCCGATCCGTAGGGAATTTTGGACAATTAGGCATGGCGGAGAGACACTTGATTTTTAGCGACTATTCTATCATCATTACTTCTTGAGGACTACCGTAAAAAGCAAAAAGCGGCCAGGTTTGCCTTTTGCTCCCTCTTATCTATTCCTCTCAATAATTTTGACTCAAATCATGAAAAAACGCTTACAATGGCTAGGTTTAATCATTATCACCCTGATGGGTGTCCTCGCTTTTCGTTCCCCGGCAATTGCCCAAACCCCACGACATTTTACCGATTTAACTTTTCCTCCCCTTCCTGAAGTTACAGTTCCAAAATACGAACGCTATCAACTAGATAATGGTATGGTGGTTTATTTAGTGGAGGATCGGAACTTACCTTTAGTGAGTGGTACGGCGATGATTCGGACGGGAGGAAGATTAGAATCCGAGGAAAAAGTCGGATTAGCCGATATTACTGGAACCGTGCTGCGTAGTGGTGGCACAGAAAAACATTCTTCTAATGTCTTAAATCAGTTATTAGAACAAAGAGCAGCCCTAGTAGAAACCTCGATCGATCTTAACAATGGAACTGCTAGTTTTAGCGCCCTTAGTGAAGATTTAGAAACAGTTTTTAATCTCTTTGCCGAGGTTTTGCGTTCCCCAGCTTTTGAAAACCAGAGGGTGGAATTAGCCAAAGTTCAGGAAAAAGGAGCAATTGCCCGACGTAATGATGATCCCGATGATATTGCTAGTCGGGAGTTTAAAAAGCTAGTCTATGGTGATAATAGCCCCTACGCTCGTACTGTAGAATATAGCACTTTAGCTAATATTGACCGTCAGGATTTAATCGATTTTTATCGTACCTATGTCCGTCCCGACCAAATAATTTTAGGAATTGTCGGTGATTTTGATTCTCCGTCGATGAAAGCATTAATCAATAAGACTTTTGGCGATTGGAAAAATCCCGCCACTACCCCTAAAATTGTCACCCCTTCTGCAACCCAAAAAAATCTTCAAGGTGTCTTTGTTGTCAATCAACCCCAATTAACCCAGAGTACGGTTTTATTAGGCCATCTTGGTGGTCGTTTGGATAGTCCTGACTATCCCGCTTTAACGGTATTAAATGAGATTTTAAGCGGTTTTGGTGGTCGTTTATTTAATGAAGTGCGCTCCCGTCAAGGATTAGCTTATTCTGTCTATGGTGTCTGGAATAGTCGTTATGATTATCCCGGTTTATTTATTGCCGGAGGTCAAACTCGCACCGATGCTACCGTACCTTTTATTAAGGCAATTTTAGGCGAAATCGAGCGCCTTCGCAATCAACCCGTAACCGCAAAAGAATTGGCAGATGCTAAAAATGCTATTCTCAATTCTTTTGTTTTTAAGTTTGAGAAACCTGGTCAAAATTTATCGCGATTGATGACTTATGAATACTATGGTTATCCCCAAGATTTTATCTTCCGTTATCAACAAGCGGTAAAAGGGGTGACAATTGCTGATATTCAACGAGTGGCCCAACAATATCTGCAACCGAATCAAATTGTGACTCTAGTAGTGGGTAATGAACAGGAAATTCAACCTCCTTTATCCAGTTTGGGAACTACGGTTAAAACTGTTGATGTCACCATCACACAAATATAAATAAATCTAGGTTGGATGGAGCTAAACTAGGTGAAATCCAACCTAAAAAAATTAGATAAATATAGCAGGAGATATGACTTTACAACTCACAATAAATTATCCTGAAAATTTACCCGACTTTCTTCAAAAAACACGAGAGGAATTCGAGAAAGAAGCAACCTGGGCTATGGTAGTAAAACCCTTTGAGATGAAACATATTTCATCGGGTATGGCTGCCAATTTATTAGGAGTGGATAGGGTTAATTTTTTATTGAGATTGACCAATTTTGGCGTAGGGATGATTGACTTAACAGAAGAAGAACTATTATCAGACCTTGAAAGTGCCTAAAACTGAAGGTGACGTATTGCTAAATTACAGCCCTTCTCATAAAAAAAGTATAACCTAATTTGGTATTGACTCCTGACTGCTGACGACCGACTCCCCAAAAAGAAAACTTCCTATCTCACCATTGAGATAACTGCTGTAACTATTTTGAGATAACTAAGGCTATCATTGAGGAAAGTTACTGTTGAGACTCCTGATTAATTTGTTAATTTTTGTGTTAATTACCTAGACAATCAAACCCTTTAGAGATAGGGTTATCGTGGCTGATTTGGCTATTATATAGTTTTGTAAATAAATATCAAACTCAAGGATTTTTGAAGATGGTATGTAGCTAAACTGAAAGTATAGATTACAGAGGTAAAAATACTTATGATGCTACTACAAGATGTTGCGAGAACCTCTAGAGAACAAGCATTAATTCTGTGGTTTGAAGAAGTAGACAGCAAAGATGTGGGATTAGTCGGTGGGAAAAACTCCTCATTAGGCGAAATGATCCAACAATTAACCCCGAAAGGGATTAATGTCCCCACAGGATTCGCCACCACCGCTTACGCTTACCGTCACTTTGTCGAAAAAGCCGGACTAGACGCACAATTAAGACAAATTTTCCAAGATTTAGACGAAAACGATGTCCAAAACTTGCAAGAAAAAGGTAAACAAGCACGCACATTAATCCTCAATACACCGTTCCCCGATGATTTAAGTCATGCGATCGCTATTGCCTATCGCCGACTCTGTGAACGTTATGGCGATGATCTCTATCATTCCATCGATGTGGCCGTTCGATCGAGCGCCACTGCCGAAGACTTACCAGAAGCGAGTTTTGCTGGACAACAGGAAACCTACCTCAACGTGCAAGGGGTGAGGGGAGTTTTAGAAGCTTGCCATAAATGTTTTGCCTCTTTATTCACCGATCGCGCTATTTCCTACCGTCATCATAACGGTTTCGATCACTTTGCCGTCGCCCTTTCCGTCGGTGTCCAAAAAATGGTGCGTTCGGATCTGGCCACCTCCGGGGTGATGTTCTCCATCGATACGGAAACAGGGTTCAAAAATGCCACTTTAATCACGGCAGCCTACGGTTTAGGGGAAAATGTCGTGCAAGGTGCCGTTAACCCCGACGAATATCTGGTTTTTAAACCCACTCTTAAAAACGGCTACAAACCCATCCTCGACAAACGCCTCGGCAGTAAAGCCATCAAGATGATCTACGATGATGGAGGATCGCGTCTAACCAAGAATATCCGAGTTAACAAGCTAGAACAGGATCAATTCTGCATTAGTGACCAAGAAATCCTTACTTTAGCCCGTTGGACAACCCAAATCGAGGAACATTACTCGCAAGTGCGCGGAACCTACACCCCCATGGACATCGAATGGGCAAAAGATGGGATCACGGGAGAACTCTTTATCGTTCAGGCCCGTCCAGAAACCGTACAATCGCAAAAAGCCGCTAATATCCTTAAATCCTACGAAATTAAAGAAAGAAGTCAAGTTTTAGCGGTGGGACGGAGTGTAGGTGCGGCAATCGGTCAAGGAAAAGCCAGAGTCATCCTCAGTGTAGATAAAATCAACAACTTTAAACCGGGAGAAGTTCTCGTCACCAATCGCACGGATCCCGACTGGGAACCGATTATGAAACAAGCAAGCGCGATCGTGACTAATCAAGGTGGTCGTACTTGCCATGCCGCTATTATCGCACGAGAAATGGGCATTCCGGCGATCGTGGGTTGCAATAATGCCACGGAAACGATTAAAACCGGTCAGGAAGTCACCGTTTGCTGTGCGGAAGGGGATGAAGGGAAAGTTTACCTCGGATTGCTACCCTTTGAAATTCTTGAAACTCCCCTGGACAATTTGCCCCAAACTCGGACAAAAATCCTCATGAATATCGGTAATCCCGAAAAAGCCTTCGCTTTTGCCGATATTCCTGCCCAAGGGGTCGGTTTAGCGCGTCTAGAGTTTATTATCGCTAACCATATTCAGGCCCATCCCAGTGCCTTGCTGAAATTCCACGAATTGGAAGAAGGAGACGTAAAAGACCAAATCGCCGAATTAACCAAACACTACGAGGATAAACCCCAATTTTTCGTCGATAAATTGGCCCGGGGAATTGCCATGATTGCAGCCGCATTCTACCCCAAAGATGTAATTGTGCGGATGTCCGATTTTAAATCCAATGAATACGCTAATTTATTGGGTGGCAAACCCTTTGAACCCAAGGAAGAAAACCCGATGATCGGTTGGCGCGGCGCTTCCCGTTATACTGATCCTAATTATCGCGAGGCTTTCGCTTTGGAATGTCGGGCGCTGAAAATGGTACGGGAAGAAATGGGATTAACTAATGTGATTCCGATGATTCCTTTCTGTCGTACCCCCGAAGAAGGGATGAGAGTCCTCGAAGAAATGGCGAAAAATGGTCTCGAACGCGGGGTTGATGGTTTGCAAGTTTATGTGATGTGTGAGTTACCAAGTAATGTAATTCTTGCTGACCAATTTGCTCAGGTGTTTGACGGATTTTCGATCGGTTCTAATGATTTGACCCAATTAACCTTAGGATTAGATCGGGATTCTGCCCTAGTTGCCCATCTTTTTGATGAACGGAATGAGGGAGTTAAACGCATGGTGAAAATGGCCATTGAAACCGCTAAAGCCCATAATCGCAAAATCGGTATCTGTGGTCAAGCCCCCAGTGATTATCCCGAATTTGCTCAATTTTTAGTGGAATTAGGCATCGATTCTATCAGTCTTAATCCTGATTCTGTCCTCAAAACTTTATTGATGGTGGCAGCAGTGGAGCAAGGACAATAGTTTAGTGATAAAGGTGGGCAAGTCCCACCTTTTTTTGTATTGATATACAGCCTTTCTCATAAATATGGAGTATGACCTAATTTTGTATCGACGACCCACGACCGGCGACCGAATCCCTAAAACGAAAACTTCGTACCTCATCGTTAAGATAACTACTTTAACAAACCTATAACTCAAGATTTTTGTAGTCTTTAAATCCCCGCTAATTGTTGTAATTGCAAGAGAGGAGCAAAGGTATTGATATTAACATTAGTCATCACTGTTTCTTCTCCTGCGGCACATTCATAAACCACATAAGTCCAGATACCTGGATTATCTTCCTCGGCACTTTCTCCCTCATAAAAAGTGATTGTACCGTCATCTTCGCACTCGTAATAAGCGGAATAAACATCCTCCCATTCGCAATCGGAATCATTCATGGTTTCCTGAATTACCGTTAGTACCCCTGCGATGTGATGGGGTTGGGTTTCCACCTGCACTAAACGTTCTTCTTCCCAGATAAAATTATGCAATTCTAGAGTCATATTTCTCCTTAGATATTAACAGATAATTAATTAAAATTTCCAAGAGTGATTAGCATCCTTTAACGCGGCTTTTACCGTTAATAATTGACTGAAATTTTTAAAGAAATAGAGCAAAATAAGATGATAATTTCTTCTAAAGTTAAGGCAAGTTTTTGATTATCACCAGAGGATAAAGAGCTATTCACCAATTGATAACATTCATAGATTTTCAAGAATAATTATTAGTTTTTTAAGAGATGGCGGTACTTTTCTTCGAGATTTTCCGTTGCTTTGGTTAATTTTCCCTTTTCGTCTAGGATGGGTAGTTTCATGATTTCCGATGAAGCTTTAATTAAAAGTAGTACCTCCCGAAACTTGGCCACATCTTCCTCTAGATGGAGATTAAAATTAGCTCCTGACTCCAGTTCAGTTAAACTCTGAATAGCTCTACTATTCAGACTATTAACGAGGTATTGTAACTCCTTAATTCTGCTCTGAACTTGTCCTAAAAAACTCTTACTTTTATCTAATTGAGCTATTTTATTATCCACTTCTTTGGCGTATTCGATAGCTTTACTTAGGGCTTTTTTCCCTTCTCCTCCTAAGACAAAACCACCAATCATTAAAGCAGGTCCGACGGTAATACCTCCTAAAACCACTGTTCCCAAAGCCATACCACCACCACCGGCAGCTAAAGAACCACCTCCTAACCATGCTAGGGTGGCATTCCAAGCGGCTGCCCCACTAAGTCCACTAATTGCTGTTCCTGTACTAGCAGTACCGAAAAGACCAATTAATCCTAGGGTTCCCTGACTGGCTGCCGAAGCGACTCCCACTACTTTTAAACCCCCCACAGCCAAACTTTGCGCGTTTAACACTTCTGCTTTATATTCCTTGAATTGTTCGGCAGAAAATCCCTCAAACCCTTCTGAGAAGCGTTGATGGGATGGGGAGGAATTTTGACCAATTCTTTGACTAATTCTTTGATCAATTCTGCTAATAAACTTAACAAATCTGCCGATAGTGTTGATTTTGACATTAATTTGCAGTTGACCGTATTCTTCCGCGAATTTTTGGGTAGCTTGAAACTTTTTTTCTAGGGATTTGTTGGCTTTTTTGTATCTTTGTTCGGCACTGTTGCCAATTTTTTCCGCCTTTTGTAGCTTGGATACACCATCAGCACCCGCACTAACACCCACACCAGCAGTAACTAAGGCCGCCGCACCAAGAATAATCGGGATAATAAAGATCATGACCGAAAAGCTCCTAGTCTATTCAGTTTTGTAAAATTCTACCAACATAGTTAAAAAAAAATCAAGGATTGTATCGGTAGAATTACGGCTCTCTTGTTCTTTGTGTGATTATTTTAACTTATATAGAAGCGATCAATCTTTGTGTCCTTTGTGTCTTTGTGGTTCGTTCCACGCACTCGCCAGCAAGACTGTATTTTAGAACACATTTTACCCACCAAACCTAAGAGAGCCGAATCACTGAATAGCTGATAGCTGGTAGCTGAGGATTTATAACTTGCGTTCGTAACTTAACAAGGTATTTTTTAATAACATTGCCACCGTCATCGGACCGACACCACCGGGGACAGGAGTAAGATAACTAGCCACTTCTAAAACCCCAGCATAGTCCACATCACCCACCAAACGGTCAGCGACACGATTAATCCCCACATCCACCACCACCGCACCCGGTTTTACCATATCTTTAGTGATTAAATTGGCTTTACCGACCGCAGGTACTAAAATATCGGCACTTCTGGTTATTTCTGCCAGATTTTCCGTGCGCGAGTGAGCAATAGTTACCGTAGCGTTTTCCTCCAATAACATTAAAGCTAAAGGTTTCCCCACTAGAATACTGCGACCCAGCACCACCGCGTGCTTACCAGCTATGGGAATATTATATTCTTTCAGCAGTGCCATGACCCCCGCAGGAGTACAACTGCGAATACAGTCCTCACCTCGCACTAAACCGCCTAAATTGAGAGGATGTAAGCCATCAGCATCTTTTTTCGGGTCAATTTGGTAGAGAAGGGAAACCGCGTCTAAATGCTTAGGTAAAGGTAATTGAATTAAAATCCCGTCCACCCGCTCATCTTGATTGAGACGGACAATTTCCGCTAAAACTTCTAGTTCATTTGTATCGGTTGGAAAATGACGACCAAAAGAGGCCATACCGATTTTAGTACAAGCTTTCTCCTTATTGCGGACATAAACGGCACTAGCGGGATTATCCCCCACCATCAACACCGCTAACCCCGGAGGTCTTCCCATTTGAGATTGTAGCGTCTGGATGCGCTCTCCTAGACCAAGCTGGATTTTTTGAGCTAAGGCTTTCCCGTCGAGAATTTGGCAAGTAGTTACGGACATTCTATGATAATACCGAGAACAAAAATCTTTCGGATCTATTCTATGGTCAAAAAGATTGGCTAATCGCACTCGTTAAGGTTAAAGCAAGAATGTCTATTCAGACTCGTGTAGGGCGCATCGGCAGTTTATTATTATTGCTAGGGTTATTCGGTTGTAGTACCCTTGCTGACCTCGGTATTGCCGTTCCCTACATCGGTGATCCTCCCCTAACAGCGATCGAGCAATTACAGGAAAAACCAAAAGGTGCTTTAGTTTATCTTAGGGGAACTGTCAGCAATTATGCCCCTTTTTTAGCGGGAGGGGCCTATCTTTTGCAGGATGGTTCCGGCAAGATTTGGATTCGCACCAATAGCAATAAATTACCCCGTCAAGGCGAAGAAATCGTCATTAAGGGCAAAATTGACTTTGAGGCTATTCCCCAGGGTTCCCAAAGCGTTAACGAAGTGTATGTGGTGGAATTAGAACAGATGGATGCAGTAGCAGTTAATTCGGTTCCCACTCCTTCCCCGTCCCCAGAAATTAAACCTTCCCCCACCTCGGAAGTTAAACCCCCAGAAAATAATTCTCCCCCAGTCTCCACTAAACCCCTGGAAAATCCCCGACAGGTGACAATTCCCAGCGCAGCTGAAACAAAACCCCCAGAAACTCCCGTCGTTACCCCCGTTAAACCCAATCCCCCCGCGCAACCCGTCGCGGAAGCGATTCCCCCCAAACCCCCCGCAGTGGTTAAACCCATCCCAGATCCCCTCGATGCTTTCTTTTTACCCCATAAACAAAACGAGAAATAGCTAGGGTGTGGGGTGTGGGGTGTGGGGTGTGGGGTGTGGGGTGTGGGGAGAATAAATAAAATAGTCTCCCGTCTCCTGTCTCCTGTCTCCTGTCTCCTGTCTCCTGTCTCCCGATAACTGATAACTGATAACTGATGATATTTGTTGCTTTGGCGATTTTAGAACAGGACGGTCGCTTTTTAATGCAGTTGCGCGACGACATCCCGACGATTCTCTATCCGGGGGTGTGGGGTTTATTTGGTGGTCACTTAGAAGCGGGTGAAAGTCCAGAAATAGGGTTAAAACGAGAGTTAAAAGAAGAAATTAACTACGAAGCCCCTAGTTTACGCTATTTTCGCTCTTATAACGATGATAATCTCTCCCGTTATCTTTATCATGTACCCCTGACCGTGGAATTAGAAAAATTAGTGCAAACAGAAGGGCAAGATTTAGCATTATTACCTCCGGCTGCCATCCGTCAAGGGGAATACTATTCCGAGAAGATTAATCAGACTCGTCCTTTAGGAAAAATTCATCGCCAGATATTGCTCGATTTTATAGAACTAGAATTATAGTGGATACTAGAGCCAGACAAGGAACTCCCTTATCTATACGAAAGTCGTAGTTAACACTGCTCCTCACCTCCCTCGAAGGCAAAATGCTCCCGCTTTTTGAATGGCTTTATTGAAACGTCAATCTTATTTTGGCTTTGTCTTTATGAACCAGTCGCGTCCCTCGTTCGTTTCCGTGCAGAAACTCCTATCTGGAGGTGCGATCGCTACCCTAGCAGTTAGTTCCCTGATGCTCCTCACCCCCGCAGCCAAAGGGGAAAAACCCTTAGAAGATAACCCGAAAGCAGTCATCGACCAAGTTTGGCAAATTGTTAATAATGAATTTGTAGATCGTGGTTTTCATCAAATTGACTGGCAAAAAAAACGTCAAGAATTGTTAAGCAGAAATTATACTAATCCCCAACAAGCTTACACAGCAATTCGGGAAGCTTTAAAGGAATTGGATGATACTTATACCCGTTTTTTAACTCCTAGTGAATTTTCTGTCCTCACCAGTCAAACTTCTGGAGAATTATCGGGAATTGGGGTACGTTTAGCTCTCGATAAACGCACTAGCGATCTGGTCGTTGTCGATACGGTGAAAAAATCCCCCGCCAAGGAAGCGGGAGTGAAAAGCGGTGATCGCCTGATTAGAATTAATGGCAAACCCACCGCTTTAATGACCCTAGAACAGGCAATGGAGGCACTACAGGGAGAAGTGGGGACTAGCGTTAGTTTACAGCTTGCCCGCCCCAATCAAGGCGTATTTGAAGTGACTTTGACCCGGGTAGATATCGAAATCCCCTCCGTTAGCTATACCCTTAAACAGGAAGGTGGGGTGAAAGTTGGTTATATCAAACTGGATGAATTTAGTTCCCACGCAGCCGAACAAATGAAACAGGCGATCGAGGAATTAAGTCAACAACAGGTATCCGGCTATGTTCTCGATCTGCGGGGCAACCCCGGCGGGTTACTATTTGCTAGTGTTGATATCGCTCGTATGTGGATGAAACAGGGCAAAATCGTTAGCACTATCGATCGACGTGGTGGAGATCGTCAATTTATCGCCAATAACACCGCTATTACCGATTTACCCCTAGTAGTCTTGGTTAATAAAGGTTCCGCCAGCGCCAGCGAAATCCTCGCCGGAGCGCTAAAAGAAAATGGCCGGGCGACTTTAGTAGGTACATCGACTTATGGCAAGAGTACCGTCCAATCGGTACACACCCTCTCCGATGGTTCTGGTTTAGCGGTGACAATTGCCCGTTATTATCCCCCCAACGGCGAAAATATCTACAAAAAAGGCATTAAACCCGATGTGCAGATCGAGTTAACCCAAGAACAACAGCTGCGCTTCCGCGATGATCCTTCTTTGCTGGGAACTAAGGATGATCCCCAGTATCAACAGGCGATCTCACTCCTACAATCCCATAGTGTCAAACGTCCCGGCACTGGCAATCTCAACAACCCTTTGAGTAGTCGGGCCGAATAATCGTCCTAAAAAATCTGGGGAAACGGCGACTGTTTCGGCGAAATGGCGATTCTAGAACGGCCTTTAAAGCATTTAACAGCGCTCTCTCTCGCTCCCGTGCAGTTGCTCGTGATTCCCGCCCAAAGATTTCTGCAGCTACAAATTCTGCACCTAAGCATAAGAGGCAGTATAAAACTGTATCGCTGGCTACAAATGCTCGATTATTCGCCAAAAAGTAACCTGATCAAAACCTCACACCCTGCTCTATAATTCCCGACGACCTTCTAAAGCTCTCGCTAAAGTTACTTCATCAGCGTATTCCAGATCGCCGCCCATGGGCAACCCAAAAGCGATACGGGTAACTTTAGTGAAGGGTTTTAGTAAACCCCCGATATACAAAGTCGTGGTTTCCCCTTCGACACTGGGACTGATGGCTAAGATAACTTCCTGAATTTTTTTCTGGCTGACTCTGGTGACTAAAGACTGTATATTTAATTGATCCGGTCCAATACCATCCATAGGTGAGATGACACCCCCTAAAACGTGATATTTGCCCGAATATTCCCTAGTTTTCTCCAAAGCAATCACATCTCTGGAGTCAGCTACCACACAGATAGTCCCCGTTTCTCGGTTAGGATTGCGGCAAATTTCACAAATCGGTTCGGCCGAAAGATGAAAACAAACCTGACATAATCCTACTTGTTTTTTCGCTGCCACGATCGCTTGGGCCAATTCGATCGCATCTTGTTCTGGTCGTTTGAGAATATACAGGGCCAGACGTTGAGCGCTTTTTGGTCCGACTCCGGGTAATTTTTGTAACTGCTCGATCAAACGAGCTAAAGGCGGTGTATAAATAGCAGTTAATCCTCTTATCAGTTATCAGTTATCAGTTATCAGTTATCAGTTATCAGTGGGTAAGTTATCAGTTATCAGATTTGAGTTTTCAAGTGAGCAGTGTTACATGGAAGTTTCCTGCTGTCTTTTCACTGTTTACTGCTCACTGCTCACTGATTAAGACCTTTTTGGTAAACGGACATCGATAACACTGGTGTTGAAATTATAATTATCTCCTTCTAACTCGATTAAAGTGCCAATTTTCACCTTTTGACCGCCAACAACCGCACCGGTATCAGTAACTTCCGCTTGACCACTGAGAGTCATAATCATATCTTGAGAATAGTTTTCTGTGCGGGGATCGGGTAGGACTTTTACACTACCATCGGGCTGCGGAACTAAGACATTTCTCGCTAAAGGTTTAACATTTTTTATATCCACTTGACCAGCCGGTTGGTTACGAATAACAATATTAGTTTTCTTCTCGGTATTGAATTGATTAATCAAAGCATTGGGATTGAGAACACTTAAACCCCGGACAATAACATCCACTTCTATGGGTTCTTTGGTAACTTGAGCGATCGTACTTTTACCACTCGTCCCCGGGACAACAAAAATACCGATAATTGTCAATAAAATTACTAAGGCCGCTCCGATATCAAGCAAGCTAAATTTACCGAATAAACGTCCTTTTGAGTCTAATAACTGCATAGCCTTGAATTTATATAGATGACTATTCCTAGAGATCGAGCCTAGAGAGTAAATTCTATCACGATCGGAATCTTGGTCGCAGACAGGAAGTCTGACTTAAGATAGAAGATCGGAGTTTCATACGGAGCGATCGATAGACAATGGCGGGTAAAACTCAACTTAAGAAACAAGAAAAGCAATTATCTCCAGTGGATCTGACCCCTTCTGACGGTAACAACCTCGAAAAAGTTGCCCCCGTTAAACATTGGTCGATCGAAGATAGCGAAAATCTCTATCGCATCCAAGGCTGGGGAGAACCCTATTTCTCGATCAATGCCGCAGGAAATATTACCGTCTCGCCTCAGGGAGAAAGGGGCGGTTCTTTGGACTTATACGAGTTAGTTTCGGCGATTAAGCGGCGAAATATCGGTTTACCCCTGTTAATTCGGTTTAGTGACATCCTTGAGGATCGGATCGAGCGCCTGAATGCCTGTTTTAGCCGAGCGATCGCCCGTTATAATTATCCCAATGTCTATCGCGGTGTCTATCCGATCAAGTGCAATCAACACCGTCACATCGTCGAGTCTTTAGTTCGTTTTGGCAAACCCTATCAATTTGGGCTTGAGGCTGGTTCAAAACCAGAGCTAATGATTGCTTTAGCTACCCTAGAACCTGCCTTAAACGGCAAAAATGACAAAACACAACCATTGCTAATTTGTAACGGCTATAAGGACAAAGAATACCTAGAAACTGCCCTTTTGACCACTCGTCTCGGTCATCGGCCTTTGATTGTCATCGAACAATTGGAAGAATTATATTTAACCCTGCGCGTCAGTAGTCAGTTAGGAATTGCCCCACATTTGGGAGTGCGTGCGAAACTGGGGACAAAAGGGGTGGGCCGTTGGGGATGTTCCACGGGAGACCGGGCAAAATTCGGTTTAACCGTCCCGGAAATCTTGACGGTGGTGACGGAATTAGAACAAGCGGGGATGTTAGATTGTCTGCAACTGCTGCACTATCATATTGGGTCGCAAATCTCCGCTATTAGCGTCATTAAGGATGCCATTCGCGAAGCTAGTCAGATTTATGTGGAATTAGCGAAATTAGGGGCAAATATGACCTATCTCGATGTGGGGGGTGGTTTAGGGGTCGATTACGATGGCTCAAAAACTAACTTCTACGCCTCAAAAAACTACAATATGCAGAATTATGCCAATGATATCGTGGCTGAGGTCAAGGAAGCTTGTGAAGATGCCCAGATTTCACCCCCAATTCTCATCAGTGAAAGTGGCCGGGCGATCGCTTCTCATCAATCGGTGTTAGTCTTTGATATCTTGGGAAGTAGTGAGGTTCCCCAAAATCCCCCCGATCCCTGCAATGGGAAAGAACACCTCATCCTCCGCAATCTCTGGGAAACCTACACAGGTATCGATGAGCGCAATTATCAGGAAGCTTATCACGATGCGGGACAGTTCAAAGAGGAGGCGATTAGTCTGTTTAATTTCGGTTATCTCAGTCTCAAAGAACGAGCTAGAGCCGAACAATTGTACTGGGCTTGTTGTCACAAAATTCTGCAAGTGGCCCGACAAGAGGATTATGTTCCCGATGACTTGGAAGACTTAGAGCAAATTATGGCCTCAATTTATTATGCCAATCTCTCGGTTTTTCAGTCAGTCCCCGATAGTTGGGCGATCGATCAACTATTTCCAATTATGCCGATCCATCGTCTCGATCGAGAACCTACCCAAAGAGGTATTCTCGCCGATTTAACCTGTGATAGTGACGGAAAAATTGCCCAGTTTATCGATTTGCGCGGGGACGTAAAATCAGTTTTAGAATTGCATCCGTTGGAGTACAAAAACGGGAAACATTCTCCGGAACCCTATTATCTAGGAATGTTTCTGGTGGGTGCTTATCAAGAGATTATGGGCAATTTACATAATCTTTTTGGCGATACTAACGTGGTACATATTCAGATGAGTCCCAAGGGATACGATATCGAGTATCTAGTCAAAGGAGATACGATCACGGAAGTATTAAGTTATGTACAATATTCTGCGGAAGACCTGTTAGAAAGAATTCGTCTTCGTTGTGAACAAGCTTTGCAGGAAAATCGCATGACGGTGGAAGAATCCCAATTACTACTACAGGATTATGAACGCAGTTTGCGACGTTATACCTATCTAGTGGGTGGGGATTGATTATTTCGCTCCTAAAACACTAACATTTGCCAATAAAATGGTTTCTATCTGCTTCCACCAGCGGTGACGGCACTTCTTTGTCTGGGTTCAGAGCCATACAGATCGAATTTATTAAGCCGGTTCTCCCCATCTTGTCATAGCTGCTTGTGTAGGATGTTTGTCTGGACAAGATTCTGAAGGGATTCGTATCTTCTTACTCACATTGCAGCCACACAAATTACAGACTTTTTTGCCGGTTCTTTGTCCAATTTTCTGGTTGATTTCCTTAGAGGGAATTATCTTCTGCACTAATTTTTGTGGTTCTGAAAGATGGGGACAGGCTAAACAAGCGTTTTCTCGCCGTTCTAGGGTTTCGTCATCGACTACAGAAAAGCCTGTTTGAGCCCATTTCAGTAAAGTCTGGCTGGCTTTACTAATCAATTCTAGATTAGTTTTGTCTTGGGGTAGTAATTCTGGTGATGAACGCAATTTAGGGGGATTTGCTAGTAAGTAGTTCAGGAAAGCGGGTTCTTTGCGACAAACGAGCAAATTATGGGCGTAGGTTTCATCTTCTGTGGCTGCTTGCAGCACTTCAGGGGATACAGGTTCATTTAATCCTAGTATTTCGGAAAACTCCCGGCATTTGTCTTGGAGTTGTTGATCCATTACTGAGATGTTTTTCATAGGTTCTACGTTTCAATCGGCAATATTTCGAGGATTTTTTCTACTTCATAGATATATAGCACTCAGCTAATCTGAAATCCAAAGTAGAGTTGGGGTTTAAGATTGTATTCTAGACCTGTAGATGATTCTCAAAATCTAAGAATAATCCACAGGTCTATCAACAGTTTTTAAGGAAGCTGAATATTGGCAAAATGGTGTTTTGCATCTAGAGCAGTTCCTTCGCTGGAAGTCAGGTTACTAACAGTAATCGTGTAATGAGTCTTAGTGGCAAAATCGCCTACTAACGTGACTCGGAATAGATCAGTCGAATCTACCTGAACAGCAGTAAGATGAACCGCAGGGTCAACTTGGTAGTTTGTCATCTCCTTAGCGGCAGATTCGTCAAGAGGCATATTGAAAGAGAGAATAATCGTTGGTTTGTCATCAACAATCGCCCCGGGGATAGCATCCAGTAATCTGAGAAGACCACCAGCACAGGCGGGTAGAGTGCCTCCGAACCAGCCTTCCTTCATTGTTTTTTGACGACACTCAATACAAGGTTTATCTAAAGGATTATTCGGATCGCCGTTTCGGTTTTCTTCGGAAATATAGCTGAAGAGCTTGTTAATTTGCTTTATGCTTTCTTCAGCAGTATCGAAGTAATAAAAGTTCCAAACAAGGCTCATTACTACACCAACACCATAATAATCGGCTAGGATTCGAGGCAGTTGTTCAGTACGAGGTTCACCCCCCGGTTCGTGGAAACTAGCGATCGCTTGAGCAACAACCAAAGCCATTGCTTGCCAGTAAATTCCATCAGTTCTGAGAAGTTGACCCGAAACCACTACCTGCTTTTGCCCAAGGTACTCGAAGGCGTAAACATTAGGAAGAGGATCTTCCCAAACCAGAGTGAAGTTAATATCAGGGTAGTAAGCTCGGCAGTTCTTAAAGACGGTTTTCAATTCATTGACCCCAACATGATTACTGAAGGGACGTTTTTTGACATCTGGGTTATTATTGATGTCAATCCCTTGGACTTCAGTAATAAAGGAACGAGCGGTGGGGGGAAGATAGACAGACTCACCTGTATAAAGCTTTAAGGTGTTAGGAACGGCGACCTCACCGTTAAAGTCGGGATGATGGTAGGAATGAACTCCGACCGCATTCAGTTGGTGAGCTTCATGATAGGCGGGTTCTCCAATCGCTGGACCGCGTTCGAGCAAATCGCCTAATCTCTCAGTCTGAATCTGTACGCTAAAGTCAGCCGTCACAACCCCGTTCGAGTTGAGTAGATGCCCATCAAGGTCTTCCGTAAAGCGACTAGAAAGGGCGATGTGATGAATTCCACCAGAATATTCTCCCAGTTTGACGGCGTTAATTCTGACGGGAGTACCATCGGCAGCAACAAGGCGGTCATTAATTGTCAATGTTCCCGCCTGTTTGACCTTGCCATTAGCGAGTAAAAAGAGTTGATCTGAGGTGGCAATAATACTTTTTTGCTCCTCGCCGTAATTAACGAAGATCATGGTTGGAAAGGTTGACCCTTTGGGTAATGGAGGAGTTCCACTACTAAACTGTACGGGTTTAGCTGACCAAGATAAGCGGAGGGTTTCTCCTGTTGATTCTAGGGTAGCGACAGAAACGAGATCCCCCGGTTGAAACTCTTGAATTGCTTTTTCTCCATCGGGAGTGGCAATGGGGGTGCCATAGGCGTAACAGGCACAACAGCAATAACAATCTCTTGTGTCCCATTTTTTCTTACCACCATTGTTGTTGATCCATGCCTTATACCATTTTTCTAAATTCCTGACAGACATAGAGCTTCTAAAATCCAAGACCATCCCGTCAAATACCCGATCGTGTCATTGGATAGAGAATTTAAAAGATGGTAAAGTTTACTTCTTAAGTTATCAAGGGAGTTAAAA